>JAJRTI010000779.1 GCA_024278415.1 Planctomycetota bacterium
CCCGGTGTTCGATGCGTTGGCGAAGTTACCGGGCGAGGGCCGCGTCGTGCGACGCAAGGATGATGCCCTGCCGGAGTTGGTCGATCAGCCGTTGGTCGAGACCGACCTGCCGCCTACGGTCTGGCTGAACGTGTGGCGGCACGGCGCGGGGCCCATGATGAGCGTGCAGCTCGTGAACTACGACGCTGACGTGGATGCAGATCGCGTGCGGGAGCTTGGCGCGTTCGGTCTTCGTCTTCGCACGACGCGTGCGAGCGACCTCGCGGTGGCGAGGTACATTCGGCCAGACGCGGAGCCCGTGGACTTGCCTTTGGATCGACGCGATGGCTACGTGCAAGTGAAGCTGCCCGGGCTGCGGGTGTGGGGCGTCGTCGTGTTTGGCGCCAAAGACGAGTTGCCTGCCCGCGCGGCCGCGGCGCACGCGCGCAAGTGGCTGGAGCGGCTCAAGATTGCGCGGCGTGTGGACCCGCGCGGTGCAGCCGAGGATCTGGCATTGGTGGAGAAGTCGGAACGGCTGTTGGCACAGATGCAAGGCGACGCGCCGGCGCCGGACTTCGCTTCGCTACGCGATCCGATCCAAGAGGCAGCGGGCCGGCTGCGTCGCCGCGTCAAGGCGATTACGACGGCCCGCGCGGCCGCGGCCTTGGCCGCTCGCGAGGCGACGCTCAGCGTCGAAGCTGCGCGCAAGTTCGACTTCGGCGCGGCCGGCGCGGCCAAGGGCTGGACCGAGGTCACGTGCGACACGGCCTACTCGCTGCAACGCGGGTTCGGCTGGGTGGGCAAGGCGCGCATGACGAGCGTTGATCATGGCGCGCCGGACGCGCTGCATCGGGACTACATCCGCAACACGGATCCCGCGGCGTATCTCGGCTACGAGGCCCGCGGCGTGGGCAACAGACTCTACAAGGCGGCCGCTCCTCCGCTGAGCCCAGCCACGTTTCGCGTGGACTTGCCCAACGGGGAGTACGTGGTGACCGTCATCATGGGCAGCTTCGAGACGCCCGGGCTTGGATCGGCCGCGGGAGAAGGGCGCACGGCCATGACGTGCGTCGACGCGAACCGCGTCCCGAAGCTCATGGGCGAACGCATACGGCCGGGGCGATTCACGAACAGAGCGTTCCGCGTGCGCGTGGCCGACGGCAGGCTCGACTTGCGCTTCCACGGATCGAGCGTGGGACCGTTCTTTCACAACACCATCGAGTGGCTCGTGAACGGCATCGTCATCCAGCGCGTCGGCCAGCCGCTGACGCCCGCGGCCGCGGCGTCGCTGCGGGAGGCCGAGCGCATGAACGCGGCCGCGCTGCGGGCGTGGACCGTGCTGGGGCCGTTCGACGATCCGGACTGGACCGGCATGGCTCGCGAGTTCGGGCCGGAACGCGGCCGCCGCGGCGCGGGAAGGCTTTGGAGGCGGGGGAACGCGCAGGGCGTCGCCATCGTGCCGATCGGAGACCTTCTGGGGCGGAGCGGCGGCGCGGTCGCGTTCGCCGCGGCCGAAGTCCGATGCGCCCGGCCGCGGCGGGCGGTGCTCTACTTCAGCACGAGCCAGCGCGGAGCGGCGTACGTGAACGGCAAGCTCGTGCTGGTCGACAACCTTGCCGCGGGGCTCATGGCCGGCGAGCACCGCGCGGCAGTGGACTTGAAAGCCGGCCGCAATTCGATCATCATCAAGGCCGCCAGCCACTGGCCCGGCGACTGGAGCGTCTGGGCCGCGCTGCGTTGAGCGATGGCCGGCTGGGGACTATCGACAGATCAGACAGATCAGACTGATCGGACTGATCTGTCTGAAACACGCACTTCCGACAACCGAACGCCGCCCTTGGAGCCACACATGCCCGACATCACCCCCGGCGACCTTGCCACCGAATGGAAACGCAGCAATCCCGACATCGCGGTCTACCTGCCCAAGGGCGGCGACCTGAACGATACGGACAACGAGCACTTCCTCGTGTTCCCTGCCTGCGCCGCGAGCGACGCGGCAGGCAGGGAGGCGCCGAAAAGCGATGAGTTGCTCGCGATGTGGACGCAGAGTTCCTGCGAAGGCCGCGGGGATAACCACCTGGTGCTCGCGCGCAGCCGCGATGGAGAGAACTGGTCCGAGCCGAAACTGATCGTCGGCACCACACCGGGCGGGAGTGAGAAGCAGGCGAGTTGGGGCTTCCCAATCGTGGCCGACACCGGCCGCATGTACTGCATCTACACCAAGGAGGTCGACCTCTTCGACAACGATCGGCAGGGCTCCGGCGCGATGGGCTGCATGGTGTCCGATGACAACGGCGAGACGTGGACGCCGGCCGACGATATCCCCATGCCGCGGAGCCGCTACGACAACCCTGACCCAGCGTATCCCAAGAACTGGATCGTGTGGCAGAAGCCGATTCGCGACAGCCAGGGCCGGTGGCTCGCGGGGTACACGCTGTGCACGAGCAGGGCCGCGATGGATGATCCGCCCAAGGGCTGGTGGCACACGGACAGCCGCTGCATGTTCATGCGCTTCGACAACATCCACGAAGGCCCGGACCCCGTCGACATCGAGATCACCTGGCTGCCCGAGGGCGACGTGGGACTGGAGGCGCCCATCCCGGTGCGGCCGGGCCTGTCGGCCGCGCAGGAGCCGAGCGTCGTGCTGCTGCCCGACGGCCGGCTGTTCACGACCATGCGCACGATCGAGGGGCACGTGTGGTACGCGGTGTCCGACGACGATGGCGCGCATTGGTCGCCCACGGAAATGCTGCGTGACCGCGACGATGGCGACGGCATCGAGCATCCGTTGTCGTGCTGTCCCATCTACCCCATGAGCAACGGCAAGTATCTGCTCCTGTTCCACAACAACCCTGGCAAGCGGCTCGGCCACGACCAGAGCGAACTGGACTGGAAGACGAACCACCTGAACTTTGTCCGCAACCCCATGTTCGTCGCGGTGGGCGAGTTCCGGCCCGACGCGCGCCAGCCCATCTGGTTCAGCCAGCCGAAGAAGCTGTTCGATACGGACGATATCCCGATCGGCCCGAAGGGCACCGCGGAGATCGCGACGTACACGAGCATGACCGAGTGGCGCGGCAAGCGCGTGCTGTGGTACCCCGACCGCAAGTACTACCTGCTCGGCAAGTACATCACCGAGGAGTTGCTGGCGGACATGGTGGTGGGGTAGCCGCTGCCGCCAGGCTGCGGGAATGATGGAAGAGTGGAATGGTGGAATGGTGGAATGGTGGAATGGTGGAATGGTGGAATGGTGGAATGGGAGCGGGGGACGCGTACTCCACTCTTCCACCATTCCATCATTCCATGGTTCCGCACCCTAGCCGGTTGGTGTAGCCGCAGCCACCAGGCTGCGGGCTTTCGCCCCGCCCCTCCCGCATGCTGGCGCATGCGGCTACCCGCTGCCTAGAGGCGGGCCTCCGAACAGCGGAGCCTACACCCTCACATCTCCGTCCAGCCCCAGTAGCCCCTCCCGCTCCTGGATCGCCGGCTGGACGACGTCGTCGAGATACTCCTCAACCTGCTGGGGCGCGCGGCCGATGAACTTGGCGGGGTCGAGCAGGGTGGGGAGCATGTCCTGGATCGCCGCGAACGCGGGGTCCGACGCGATGCGCTCGAAGAGGTCGTTGTCCGCTCCGTCCTCCTTCACCCGGCGGCCGGCGGCCATGCTGTGCTCGCGGATGCGCTCGTGCAGATCTTGGCGGTCGCCCCCGGCTTTGACCGCGGCCATGAGGATCTCTTCAGTCGCCATGAACGGCAACTCGGCCATGAGGTGCTTGTGGATGACCTCGGGGTACACGACCAGGCCCTGCGAGATGTTGAGCACGAGGTTGAGGATCACGTCGACCGCGATGAACGCCTCGGGCACGTAGATGCGCTTGCACGCGGAGTCGTCGAGCGTGCGCTCCATCCACTGCGTCGCGGCGGTGTTGGCCGGGCCGTTGGCCAGGGCGATCACGTGCCGGGCGAGCGACGCGGCGCGCTCGGACCGCATGGGGTTGCGCTTGTACGCCATCGCACTCGACCCGATCTGCGACTTCTCAAACGGCTCCTCGACTTCCTTCATGTGCTGGAGCAGGCGCACGTCATTGGTCATCTTGTGCGCGCTCTGCGCGATGCCGGACAGCGTCGATAAAACCTGCGCGTCGAGCTTGCGCGGGTAGGTCTGGCCGGTGACCGGGTAGCGCGCGGTGAAGCCCATCTTCTGCGCGACGAGTGCGTCGAGTTGCTTGACCTTCTCGTGGTCGCCGTCGAAAAGCGCGAGGAAGCTGGCCTGGGTGCCGGTGGTGCCCTTGGCCCCGCGGAACTTGAGCGTCGCGAGGCGAGACTCGACCTCCTCCAGATCCATCATGAAGTCCTGAAGCCACAGGCACACGCGCTTGCCCACGGTCGTGGGTTGGCCGGGCTGGAAGTGGGTGAACCCGAGCGTGGCTTGGTCTTTCCACTTCCGTGCAGTCTTGGCGAGCGCGTCGATGACGTTCACGAGCAGCGCGCGCGCGCGGCCGAGCGCGTCGCGCATCTGGATGAGGTCGGTGTTGTCGCCCACGTAGCAGCTCGTCGCGCCGAGGTGGATGATGCCCTTGGCCTTGGGGCACTGCTGGCCGTACGCGTACACGTGGGCCATCACGTCGTGGCGCACCTTGCGCTCGCGAGCGCGGGCCACGTCGTAGTTGATGTGGCCGCGCTGGGCCTTGAGTTCCGCGATCTGCTCGTCGGTGATGTTGAGGCCGAGCGCTTGTTCGGCTTCAGCGAGCGCGATCCAGAGCCTGCGCCAGGTGCGGAACTTGTTGTCGTCGGAGAAGATGGCGCTCATCGCGGCGGCTTTCCAACGCGCGCCGAGTGGGGAGGTGTATTGGTCGGTGGGCATGGGAGGGAGGTGGGAAAAGTTCGAGGTCCCGTTCGCCGTACGGCCTGATGCAGAATGGTTCATGGTTCATGGCGGAGGCGGCTTCTGCCGATCAACCATCAACCATTTGTCACGCCGCCTTGCGCGGCATCCATCGCCGCGGCGACGGCGAGCATGGCGCCGCAGCGGGGACATTTCACTTGGTCTTTCTTGAAGCCGGCGGGGAACTTGAGCTTCACGCCGCAGGCGCAGGTGAGGAAGATGAAGTTCTGCATGCGCCGGACCGTATCCATTGCGTCGAGCACGCGCTTGGCGCGGTCCTCGTGCTTCTCCTGCACCGGCCCGTCGGTCGCGCCTTCGCGCAACTCGACGCGGGCGGCCTTTGACAGCGATTGCTTGCCGATGACGTTCTTGCCGGGGTGGAGTTGCATGAACGCTTTCTGGTAGTCCGACAGCCCCGCGCCCGTGCCCATGGCGCGCAGCACCGCGACGCGGTCTTGGAGGGGCGGGTGCGTGCTGAAAAGCCCGCTCAGCCCTCGGCCGGCGCTCGCGGCCATGCCCTTGACAGGGTTCACGATGTACATGGGCGCGGTCGCGCGGTTCGCGGCTTCGAGCGGCTTTGGGTCGCTGGCGATTTTCTCGAGCGCGGACGCAAGGCCTTCGGGGTAGCGCGTGAGCCGGGCCGCGGACGCGTCCGCGAGATACTCCCGCTTGCGCGAGGCCGCGAGGTAAAGGATGCGCGCAATGATGGGCGCGAGGATGGCGAGGACGATGCCCACGACCATCATGATCATCTGAACCCGTGCGTCGCCCTGGGAGCTGCGCCGGCGCCGGCCGCCGCCGAACCAGAAAATGTTGCGGATGTACCAGTCCGCGAGCAGCACGATGACGCCGACCATGATGCCGGCCATGGTCATGAAGAGGATGTCGCGGTTCATCACGTGCGACATCTCGTGCGCCATGACGCCCTGTAGCTCGTCGCGCGTGAGCTTCATGAGCAGGCCCTTGGTGATCGCGACTTTGGCGTGCTCTGGATCGCGGCCGGTAGCGAACGCGTTGGGCGAGGTGTCGTCCATGAGGTACACCTCGGGCACGGGCAGCCCGGCCGCGATGGCCATCTCTTCGACGACGTTGAAGAGCTGCGGGTTGTCCTTGTGCTCGATCTTGCGCGCGCCGCTCATGCGGAGCATGACGCTGTCGCCGGCAAAGTAGCTCACGAGGCTCATGACCACCCAGATGGCCATGGCGATGAGCACGCCGAAAACTCCGCCGCCGCCCGGCCCGAGAGCTTCGCCGAGCGCGTACCCGAGGCCGATGAGGAGCACGGCGAGCCCGACGACTAGCACGGTCGACTTGATCTTGTTTGCTCGGATTTGCTCGAACATGGGAGGGGCGGGTCAGGGGTTAGAGATTAGTGCCTTAAGCATTCGTACCTGCGACGAAAAACAAGAAGTTGCTCACGTGGAGCGGACGGCCTTCGCCGTCCGTCGGAACGCGAAGGCGTTCCGCTCCCGGGTCGCGGGCGAAGCCCGCTTTGTGATTAGGGATGAGGTGCCATCGTAACATTTCAGCCAAATGCCTCTCGACGCGCGGCAGAAACCTCACGCGTAACATTTGAGCCAAATGCCACGGGCACGCCAGTAGGAGGGGCGGGTCGGCCACTTGAATCAAGAGGGTGTCTGGTTCCGGCGGCACTCTGCCAGCCCAAAGGGCTGGGACAATATAGCCCAGTGCAAGGGCGTTCGGCCGCGTCCGCGGGCGAACGCACGCCGCGCTGGGTGGGTGATGCACCGATGGGGATCAACGCTGAAAGCGTTGCACAACGCGTCGGGCCTGTGGCACGCCTTCAGCGTGCTGTTGGGCTGGCCGTGTGGTCCCGGGGCGGCGCTGTGCTTGGCACAGCTTGCCCCGGGCTAGGCTATAGTTTCGCACTTTTGAGATAGAAAAACGGCTTGGTCCCGGTGTATCCTGGAAAAGGAACAAGCAGATCCAGGAAGGAGACCAAGCCATGAAGACGAGCCCAGAGCGCGAGCACAAGCGACAACGACGGCAGGCCGCC
>JAJRTI010000780.1 GCA_024278415.1 Planctomycetota bacterium
AAGACCAACCGGTCGAACAAGATTACGAGCTACACGGTCAACGCGGAGGCCAAGTGATGCGCGCTCTGTGCATGCTGTTCGCAGCAACCGCGCTGGGCGCGGCCAACGACTCCATGCGCGGACGGCTGTGGATCCAGTGGCAAGGGCCGGCGTATCACCACTGGGCCGGCGAAGTCCGGCTGGGCGCTGGGCGCATCCTCCGGGCGCGATGCCGCAAGATGCACGGGACGCCGGGGATCCTCCAAGGCCGCGACGCACGCCGCGCGTGGTGGCAAACGCAGCAGGGCTACGACGCCGGGACGTGCGAGAGCATCGTGCTCGACGTGGACGCGCCGGCGGACACGCGTGTCGCGCTGCGCACACCGGCAGGCGAGATCGCCGCCAAGCTGGAACAACTGCGCAGACGCAAGCTGGAGGTGTTCACTGGCCGGGGACAGTCCGCGAGCTACCTCTCCGTCGAGTTCCGCATCCTCTACGCCCGGCGCACGGTCGAGCGCATCACACGGCTCAAGCCGATCCATACGCGCACGCCGCTCGTCGGCGGCGGGAAGGCGATGGCCGCTATCGTCGCAGGTGACTTGCCGAGCCATCAGGCGCAAGCGCGGCGGATTCAGCAAGCCGTGGCCGCGCGCACCGGCGTCGCCCTGCCCATCTTGGCTCCGGACGCCATCGTCGGGCTGGACTACCGGATGCTGCCGAAGGCAGTCGGCGTCGATAGGCCTCACTACATCCTCCTCGGCGACATCAACAGCAACCCCGCGCTCGTGCCGCTGTATGCGCAGAGCTACGTGATCGTCGATGCGCAGTTCCCTGGGGACGGAGGCTACTCGCTGCGCACGGTGTGCGACCCCTGGGGCATGGGCCAGCAGGCGCTCGTCGCGGGCGCGGGCGACGATGCCGGCCTCGCGGCCGCGGTGGGTGCGCTGATCGGCCGCCCAGAGTTCAAGCAGGGCCGGGGCGACTTGGTGCTGCCGCTCGTCGCGGAGTTTAAGCCGGGCAAGCGCGGGAGCGCGGTGCGCCCGGGGCTCATGTCGAGCGTCTACTGGGCCGAAACCTTCCCCGGCCGCCGCGGCATCCGACTGCGGCCGGGCTCGCCCATCGAGCACAACAACCTGCACAACTTCCTCATCCCCCTCGGCCTGCTCGGCCGCGCCTACGCCTGGACCGGAAACGAGGCGATCCCGCAGCACGTGAAGGCCAAGCTCGACGAGTCGGGGCTCGTGGAGTTTCTGCGCGACGACTGGGGCGCGTTCGTCGCGTGGCGCGAGGCGAACCCGGACAAGTTCCACTTGTTCATGAAGAACGTCCTCCCCGGCTGGGACGTGCTGGAGGAGTCGCCCGCGTTCACGGACGCGGACCGGCTCGCGGTCACGAACGTGCTGTGGAACATCATGAACGGCATGTGCACGCGCCGGGACAAGCCATGGCTCACGCGGGGGCAGACGGAGCTTCAGCAGGGCATCCTCATGTTCCACTCGCCCAACCACGAGACGTGGTCCGGCCTCGCGCTCGACCAACTCGGCCGCTACTTCAAAAAGTACTATCCCGATCTGGAGGAGTCCGACTACTGGCTCGAACTCGCGCACGCGGAGTTCGCCGGCCACGAGACGACGTTCGAGATGATCGAGGACGCCAAGGGCTTCCAGGCCCGCGACACGCGCGCGTGCATGACGTACGCGATGGCGAGCCGCGAGCTGGGCTACTTCCGGCGAGGCGTCGCAGCCGCGGCCGCGGACTTCGAGTGCGTGGTGACGGACAACCTGGGCTACGGCGCGGGGTACGGCGACACCGGCCTGACCGTGTCCGGCGTGCCCTCGGACATCCTCACGCAGGCGGAGTGGTACTACCGCACCGGCGAGTACCAGTGGCTGGCCCAGAACCTCATCAAGGGCCCCACGAAGCGGCCGCTCTGGGCATGCAAGGCCGCGGCGAAGCGCCCCGACCGGCTGCTCGGCATCCACGTGGTCTCCGCGTACGAGTGGGCGCACGAGAAGAGCGTGCACTACCGCTCGGAGGAGTGGATCGACTTCCCCAAGCGGCCGCGCAAGGGCTACAACAAGATCTCGTTCCGCGAGGCGTTCCGGCCCGACGCCCAGTATCTGCTCATGGACGGCCGGCGCAAGCTCGCGTACCACAACCACGACGACTCGAACACCATCGTCCGCTTCACCGACAACGGCCGCATGTGGATCGTGGACTGCCACCCGAGCCTGCGCGCGGTGCAAGACCAGAACGCGCTCACGTACGACGTGGACGGCCGCGGCGCGTCGCTCGGAAGCGACGCCGACGCCACGCTTGTCGCGGACCTCGGCCAGCTTGGCTTCGTGCGTTCGCACGTGGAGCCGTACGGGAGCGCGTCGTGGACGCGGTCGGTCGTGTGGAGCAAGGGCGACTGGTTCGTCGTGTTCGACCAACTGCACGCAACCAAGCCCGGCGACTACCTCGTGCGCTGCCACTGGCGGCTCCGCGGCAAGCCGACGTACGACGCGCACGGGGTGACGCTCGACCAGGCCGGAGAGCGCTTCCGCCTCCAGTGCGCGACGCGCGCCACGATCCGGCACGAAGACCTCGACATGACGAACATCTGGGGCAAGGCGGAGGCGAACTACGGGTACTCCCGCTTCGCTAAGCCGATCTGCCGCATCGTGCACGAGGAGCAACGCCGCGTGCTGGCGAAGCCGGCCACGATTGGTTTCGCCAACGTCTTTTACGCGTTCAACGGCCGCGAGCCCATGGACCTGAAGCTGACGCAGGCCGGCGAAACGGCCGCGCTGTTGGAAGGCTCTCGCCGCGGGGAGCGCGTAGCGGCGTTGGTCGGGCTCGGTGGATACGAGACCGCGGCGCTCTCCACGGACGCGCAGATGTTCTTTCTCGGCGCGAAGCGTTGGGCGCTCGCCGGCGTGACGCGGGTGTCGCTCAGCGGCAAGCCAGTGCTATCCGCGTCCGCGCCCGTCTCATTCGAGGCCCGCGCCGGCGGGGAGGCAGGCGTGCTTGTGGCCGCGCAGTCCACCGAGTTGCGCGTCTTTGCTTCACAAACAAAGATCGACGGCAGAGCCGTCCCCACCGGCGGCAAGGCTTTCACGCTCGCGCCGGGCCGTCATTCGCTCACGGGCCTTGGCCCGAGCCAACAGGTTGTCGAACGCGTGCTCGCGGCAGCAAGGGCGCGCGCGGCCGAAGATCAGGGCCCACGCAGGCAGGCCGCGATGCCGACGCTCCCCGCGCGCCGGCTCTGGCAGGCCGATCTCGGCCAGCGCGTGACGTGCGCGAGCATGGGCGATGCGAACGGCGACGGCCGCGACGAGCTTCTGATCGGCATGACCGATGGCCAAGCCGCGGCGCTGAGTCTGGCTGATGGGAAGCCTGTCTGGACGTTCGACGCCGGCGCACCGGTGCGGGCCATCGTCGCGGCCGACCTCGATGACGATGGCCGCCGCGAGCTGATCGTCTGCGCGCGCGACGCGCATTGCGTGGGCGCGGACGGCCGGGAGCGGTGGCGCTTCGAGCCGCTGTCGCTCGGCGAGCGCCGCACGTATGGCGCGGCCGTCGCGCGGCTCAAGGGCCTCGCCGGCAAGAGCGTGCTCATCGCCGGCGCGCGACTGAACGTGCTGTCTCCCGATGGCAAGCTCCGCTGGTATCAGCCGCCCGACGGCTTGGCGTTGCCCAAGAAGTGGATGCCCAACGAGTTCGTCGCGGCGGCGGACCTCGACGGCGACGGCTTTGACGAGGCCGTGGCGGCGGTGCAGATGAGCTACCCGTTCGTGTACGCGATGGACGGCCAGCGCAAGTTGGTCATGGACTTCCCCGGCCGCAAGCCGAGCGACTGGCGCCGGCATCGTTGGCCTCTGTCCGGCCGCGTCAAGTTCATGCGGTGCGCGGACGTGGACGGCGACGGCGAGACTGAGATCGTCGCGGCTGGCACGAGTGGCGGTGTGCGCGCATGCGAGCGCGTCGGCGACGCCTGGCGCGAGTATCCCTTCCCTATGGCCGGCGAGCCGATGGCCATGGATGTCATTGAGGGCCGCAACAGCCAGCCGGGCCTCATCGCGGCCGCGGACGCGTCGCACTTCGTCTACCTGTTCAAGGGCCAGCCAACCAAGGACCGCGTGCTGTGGCGCAAACGCCTCGACCAGGCCACGACCGCGCTCGCGCTCACCGGCGCCGGCGACCGCTTGTTTCTCGGCACGAGCGACGGCCGCGTCGCGGTGCTCGACGCGAAGGGCGTTCTGCTGGGCCTGCTGCCGACGAACATGGGGAGCGAGATTGTCCGGCTGCATGTGGTCCGCGGCGGCCAGACACTCCTCATCGTCGCCGCCGCAGGCCGCGTCCAGGCGCGGGGATTGCCATAGCGCGAGAGAGACCCGACACGGACAGGCACGGACGGCCGCGGACGCGCCGGAGACATTTCCATGAGACTGACACTTTCGTTGCTCATCGCCGCGCTCCAGACGCTCGCCTGGAGCCAAGAGCGCCCCATTTCCCTGTGCCGCGACGGCGGCTTCGGGCGCGTCGCGGGCTGGACCATTTACGCCGGCCGCGTCGTTCCCGACGGCAACCCGGGCAAGTGCCTGCGCTTTGAGGACCGCGGGTCTGCAAGGCAAGACGTGCTCGCGCCGCGGCCGGGCCAGACGCTCACCGCGGCCGTAGATATGAAGGTCGCCGCGGTGAAGCCGGCGCCGGGGCAGGCGGGGTACGCGTACGCCGCGGTATACCAAACCGACGGCCGCGGGAACTTGGTCGAGTTCCGAGACTTCGCCCAGCGCACCGGCTCCCACGACTGGCGCCGATTCAGCTTCACGTTCCAGGTGCACCCGCAGGCCCGCTTCGTCTCGCTGCGTTGCGGCCTGTTCCGCGCCAGCGGCGCGGTCATGTTCGACAACTGGACGCTCGTGGAGGGCTCTACCGCGCGGCGGCTCGACGAGGTCGCCGCGACGCGGCGCCGCGTTGGCAAACCCGTGGCCGCGATCCTGCGCGAGCCGGGCATGCCCGTCGTCGGCGCGGCGTCGAAGCCGGAAACGCTCGCGGCGATTCTCTCGCGCGCTGGGATCGACTCGCGGTTCTTGAACGCCGCGGAGCTTGCCGACCCCTCGCTTTTCACCACCGCGCGGTTCGACCTGGCCGTGCTGCCGTACGGCCAGAGCTTCCCGGCCGCGGCCCGGCTGTCTATGATCCACTTCCTCCGC
>JAJRTI010000781.1 GCA_024278415.1 Planctomycetota bacterium
CGTCTGGCGAGCGGAACCCCGTCAGGCCACAAGCGGGCAAGATAACAAACACCCCGCGCCCCGATTCTGCCGTGACGAGCTAAATCTCATTCCCACTCAGCCCGCGTTGCCTGCGGCTGAAAAATGTGGGTAAAGGGCAGCGGTTGCCCCCCTCCATGTACATGGCCAACCCCTCGTTGAGCGCGCGGGGGATGGGGCGCTCGCCGAAGTACTCCTGGAGCACCAAGTGCGTCAATTCGTGGGGCAACAACTCGGTGAGTAGGTTCGCCACGAACGCTCCCCGTTCGTCGAGTTGGAAGAGGTATATGCGCCGGGTGATGTTGTCCACGCCAAGCGCGCGGTACACGAACCCGCCGCCGCTCCAGGCCGGCATGCCGGACCGCGCAAGGTACTCCTTGCGGTTGCGGAAGATGTCGATCGTGGTGACCCGCGGCCAGGCGATGCCGCGCATGAGCGCGTCGCAAAGCTTCGTGAGATAGCGCTCCGCGTGGTCGGCGGCGAGCGCGGCGAGTGCGCGGTTGCGTGCGCGCACGATGAAGCGCGGGGAGCGCGCCGTGTAGAAGCGTGGGCCGCAGCGTGTGAGTTCGGCCAGCGACGCCGCCCGGCCCGACCGCGCGGCGCCCTGTTTGCGTTTGCACCCGGCAATCCGGGCCGCGGCCATTTTCTTGGCCGCCGGCGACATCGCGATCGTGGCGTAGGCCTCCCAGTGCTTCTGCGCCTTAGCCCACTCGCCGAGCTTCTCGTAGCACGTGGCTGCATAGGTGTACACGCGCTCGTTGGCGGGGTCGAGATCGATGGCGCGCTCGAACTTCGCGGCCGCCTCCTTGAACTTGCCCGCCTTGAACAACCCCACGCCATTGGCGAAGTCGTCTGCGTACGCGGCCGCGGCCCATGCGGCGGCTACGGCAATCATGAGTCGTTGTTTGTGCACGACGTGTCCGGTGGACGGTGGATGAGAGATGAGGCAGCCGCTTCTGATCTCTCATCCCTCATCTCTCATCTCAGGTCTGCCTCACGTTCAGGCGGCCAGATCGCGCGTCCGACGAGCCTGTCTGTTGCATCTGCCTGAACCGTTATGAACCATCACCCATCGCCCCCAGCCCTCACCGGCCGATGTTCTCCCGCTTGCGCTGCTGGCGCAGGAACGCGCGCTGCTTCTCCAGATCCTTCGCGCACTTCTTGGCCATGGAGATGAGTTCGGACAACTCGTCTGGATAGGGCTGAGCCAGGTTGAGCATCTGCTGGAGGTTCTTCTCCGCGGAGCGGCAGTAGCGTTCGAGCGTGTGCACGTAGGCCTTCCACTTCTCGCGGCTCTTGGCGGTGAACTTGCCGCTGCCCTGGTAGTAGTACATGGTCGGCATGGGAGTGCCCACGAGCTTGGCGAGGCTCTGGCCGAAGTCGCGCTCGTGCACGGCGATGAGCTTGCGCGCCACTTCTACCTTGAACGCGCGGGCCAGGTCGGGCGAGAGCGCGTTGGCCTTGTCGAAGTGGCTGTCGGCCTCCACGAACATGTCCACCGCCTTCTTGGGATCGGCCGCGTCTACCTTGCGCGCCTTTTCGAACAGGGCCTTGCCGCGCTCCAGGTGCTCCTTCGCCTTATCCTGGATCGCCGCGGCCATCACCTTGGGATCGGTGAGCGGGTACATGCCGGGCTCCATGCCCGCGGCCTCGGCCACCATGTACATGCCATCCGGGTGCTTCTTGATAATCTCGCGCCGGGCCTGCACCTGCACCTTTTGCGCCGCGGTCAGCGGCAGGCGTTCGAGCGCGTCGTATTGTGCGATCGCCTTGGCCCATTCGCCCTTGTGCTCATACACCGACGCAAGCAGCAGCAGCGCATCCTGCTTGGCCGCGTCCTCGGTGGGCAGCGCGGCCAACGGGTCGAGTATCGCAATGCAGCGGTCGAGCCGGCCAAGCTTAAGCAGCGCCTGGGCCGAGCGCACCAAGTCCGCGCACGTGGTCCAGCGCCCCCGCACTTTCACGTAGCCCAACTGCTTGCGTGCGCCTTCGTGGTCCGGGGCGGCCGCGATGGCGGCCTCGAACTCCCGGCGCGCCTGTTCGGGGAGCTTCTGAGTCAAGCACCACAGCCCCAGCTTGTAGTGGCCTTCCGCGTCGTCCTTCGCAATCTTGGCCGCCTTGGCCTTGTAGTCCCGCGCGGGGTCGGCCTCCATCTCGATGCGCTCGATCTGGTCCTTGTCAAGGTAGGCGGTCCCGAAGCGCATCTGGATCTTGACGCGGTCGCCCAAGTCGGTGGCCTTGCCGTGGAGTTTGCGTCCGTCCTTCGTGTAAACGATGTCGGCCCACGCGGCCGCGCCGCAGAAGCAAGCCAGAGCCGTCAGAAGCCAAGCCCGTCTCATACCGATCTCCTCCCGCTTTGTAGGGCTGATCCAGGCAGGACAACGCGTCCGTCGGGTCTACTGATCCAATGGTAACCGCGTGGCCGCGAGTGTGTCAAACATTTCCTGCCGCTTCCGGCGCGCCCACGAATGCGGAGGGGCGGCGAACCAGGCGGGGAGGGGATTCGCTGCGTTTTATCAATTCGTTGCTAATCCAGAACGAATGGGCAGTGGGCGGACGCGGCTGGACAATATAGGCATGCACGTCGATGCGTGCGATGCGCTTGCATGCAAAAGCGCCGTCAAGCCGGCGCACTCCAGAGAAGCGCCGCCAAGCCGGCGCGATCTAAAAGCGGCGCAGGGCCGCGATCTGGGTCTCGTCGCGCGGCCACCCGTAGCGTGCGGCCGCATACGTCTCGTACCATTCGGCCGCGTGCTGAACCGTGCCGTCGCCCGGCCGCTCGGCGCGAATGCGCGCGGCGAAGCGATGGGGCGTTTCGCTTGCAGCCCGGGGCAGCCCCATTCGCTTCATGCGCCGGTCCATGGCGCGCAGCAAGCGCTGAAGTTCCGCCACCTCAGGCGAGACCGCGGCGCGCTCCCGCTCGCGCCGGTGCGGGCGATGCTTCGCCATGATGTATACCAACGCGCACACGGAGAGGATGCCCAGCGGCCACGGGGCCATGACCTTGCGCAGCAACGACGCCAGCCCCGCCCCCACCTGCCGCCACACGCCCCGCATGCCGCCAGTGATGAACGCGTGCTTGCGCCGCTCGTTGCTGAACCGCAGGTAGTCCCACATCTGCGAACGCAGGCCCGCGTCCCGTTTGTTCGACTCCGGCAAACCGGCCGCCACGGTCGGCTCGACGATGAACCAACACCCGCGCGCGTCGTCGTACGCCTCCACCCACGCGTGTGCGTCTTTGTTCCGCGCAATCCAGAAGCCGCCGAAGGGATTGCGCTCCTCGGCCACGAACCCGGTCACGTACCGGCACGGCACGCCGGCGAGCCGCAAGAGCACGATTGCCCCGGTCGCGAAGTATTCGCAGTGCGCGGGCGGCTTGTCCAAGAGGAAGAATTCGAGCGGATCTCGGCCGTCGGGAACCTGGATGCCAAGCTTGTACGTGTAGTTCTTCGCAAAGTAACCCACCACCGCGAGCGCTTTGGATAGCGTCGTGGGCTTGTCTTGCAGGAGGCGAGAGGCCAGCGCGCGCACGCGCGGGTCGATCTTCTCGGGCAGTTGCACGTAACGCTTGCGTTCGTCGTCGGCGAGCCTGGCGTCCAGCGTGCCCCCGGCGTCGGCCGGGGTGAACACGCGGTAGATCTCGGAATGCCGATCGGCCCCAAAGCTCACGTTGCCGTTGCTGTCCACATCGAGCCGCGCGCAGGCAAGCTTGGCGCCGGCTGATTCGAGCCGATGGAACATGAACCCGCGGTCGAACATGTTGGCCCAGATGTCCATGGGCTGCCATTGTGCCTCGTCGCCGGCGCGCCAGGCGAACTCATACGCGTACCCCGCCGGCTGGGGCGGCCGCGCGTTCCGAGGTTCAAGCGGAGCCGGCTTAGGCGTGGACTCCCAGCGGCCGGCGACGTACTTGTCGTACGCGCGTACGCGCAGGTAGCCGGGCGCCGTGTCGCTCACCACGTAAAGCGCGGGGATGTTTGCCTGCTTGCCCTTCAGTTCGGCCATGTCGCCTAGCCTGGGCGTCGTCGAGATGCCCCCCGATTCCGGCGTGAACTGGCCGAGGATCATGTGCATGAACGCGGATTCGAGCGGCTGCCGATAGTGGATGAGCAGCGCCGCGGCCAACGAGGACACTGCGAGCGCGAGCGTGAGGAACCCGCACGTGAGCGCCCGGTATCGCGTTGCGTTGCGCGGGGCCGCGATGCGGCGTTGCGCGGCCCCAAACGTGTGGTACGCGCCGACAAGCGCAATGAAGGCCAGTGCGCCCACGCGAAACGCGAGCACGCCCGCGCCGCGCGCAAACATGCCGCCCGCACAGGTCAACACCACCACGCCATAGAGCGTCATCGCCTCCGGCGCGCCGCGCTCCTCGCGCAGGAAGAATGAGGCGACTTGGAGCAGCAGGAAGAACTGCGCGATGGGGTAGGCCATGCGCAGCCACGGCAGCACGAACAGCACGGGCGGCTCCGCGCGCAGCATCCCCGCGCGCACCGCGATGATGACGATGAGTACCGCGGTGAGGCCGCGCCGGCGCAGCCGGCTAAGGTCGAGTTGCGGGTTGAGCCAGTAGCCGGCGGCCGCGGCCACTGCCACGGCGATGGGGAAAGCCGCGTGCGAGAAGATCGCGGCCACGACGCCCGCTTGCACGAGCACCATTGCGAGCGCGATCTGTCGCCGCGTCTTCATAACTCCTCCACCCCGCCTTCCACGTCGGCCGGCGCAATCTGCGCGATCGCGTACTCGCCGGCCACGCCGGCGTACGGCTTCGTCGTGTCGCCGTCGCGCACGATGAGGGTCTTGATCGAGCAGCCGGCCTCGGCCGCGGCGCGCACGAGCCCCTCCCGCGGCTCGTCCCAGTCGAGCAGCACCGCGATGAGCGTGGAGATGTTGCCCAGTTCGTCCGCGAGCGCGGGGGTGACGACCTCGAAGGGGTTGCGCCGGCACGCGTCCACGCAGGCGAGGATCTCGAGCACGTTGTCGAAGTGCGTGGTGTGCCGGCCCGCGCGGAACACATACAGCTCTGGCCCCGCGGCAAAGATGTCGATGATGTACTCGCCGCGTGCGAGCGCGTCGGCTATGGACGCGGACAGGCTCACCGCGGCCTCCATGTTGCGGAAGCCCTTCTTGCCGGGCTTGCGCCGGCCCGGCAAGAACGTGTCGAGCACAAGCGCGATGCGGCAGTAGTATTCCTCCTGATACTCCTTCACCACCGGCTGCGCCACGCGCGCCCAGGCGCGGTGGTCGAGCCGCCGCGGCGGGTCGCCCGGCCGGTACTCGCGGTTGCCGATGTACTCGGGCGACTGGCCGATGTGCGACGAGAGCGCGATGCCGCCGGGCTGGTGGCGCTCGTTCACTGGCACGTCGATGCCCGCGAGCGGCTGGAAGCTCGGCAGCACGAGCAGGGCGCCCGCGTCCCGGCTGTTCGTGCCGTTGAGCAGCTTCACCTTCGCGCGCGTGAGGTTGAGCGGAAATGTGGTGAACGCGCGCGGTTGGGGCAGTGCGTACACGCCGCGGCGCGAGCCTTGGAGCGTGACCGGGATCGACTGCGACTCTCCAGGCTCGATGCACGCCACGGGGCTGGGGCCGATCTCGCTCAGTTCCGGCGGCAGGCCAAAGAACCCGACCGACACGTCGTGCGCGGTGCGCTTGCCGACGTTCGTGAGCCGAAAGTGCGCCGCACCCGGTTGGCCGGCCACGAGTTTATCGGGAAACTGGCCTCCCATGCGCACGTGGGGCCGCAGGAACCAGTTGAAGATGTACGCGACCGCGGCCAAACCCCACAGCCCACAAAAGAGGAAGTACGACGGCACGTCGAGCGAGACGACCGACACGGTGGCAGACACGACGATGCTGCCCACGAGCATGCGCCCAGCCGGCGTGGCCTTGAACGTCCACAAGTACTGGACGTATCGCCTGACCGTGTTGAACATGGGAGTTTGCATGACGCTGATGCTTGGAGCGGAGCGCCTTCGCGTTCCGACTACCGCCGCGTCTGGGGACACGATGCGATCCGCGCCCCCCCCCAGGGGGGACAACAGGGGGGGGCAGCAGGGAGCAGCCGAACGGCTTTCGCCAAGGCTACCCCCCCCTTCGGTTCCCCCCCTTGAAGGGGGGGATTGCGGGCTTCCGCTTCGCGTCCCCGGCGGCTAGGCAGGGATCTTCACGGCCGCAACGATATCCCGAATCACCTCCGCCTTCGCGGAGCCGCCGTACTTGGCCTTGGACGTGAGCATGACGCGGTGCGCGAGCACGGGCCCCGCGAGTTGCTGCACGTCGTCGGGCAGCACGAAGTCCCGGCCCTGGGCGTATGCCGCGGCCTGCGCGGCGCGGAAGAGCATGAGCGAGCCGCGCGGGCTCACGCCGAGCTTGAGGTTCGGGTGCTGCCGCGTATGGGCCACGATGTCCACGACGTAGCGCGACAGGCTCTCGTCCACGCGCACGCGCCGGACTTCGGCCTGCATGTGCACGACGTCGTCTCCCGTCAGCACCGGGCCGATGGATTCGATGGGATGCGCTTCGGCCTGCGAGTGGAGGATGCCCACCTCCACGTCCGGGTCGGGGTAGCCGAGCGAAAGCTGCACGAGGAAGCGGTCGAGTTGCGCCTCGGGCAGGGGATACGTGCCGTGGAACTCGACCGGGTTCTCCGTGGCCAGCACCATGAACGGCGCGGGCAGGGGCCGGCGTTTGCCCTCGATGGTGGCCTGCATCTCGTTCATGGCCTCCAGCAGCGCGGACTGCGTGCGCGGGGACGCGCGGTTGATCTCGTCCGCGAGGAGCACGTTGCAGAAGATGGGCCCAGGCCGGAACGCGAACGACCCGTCGACCGGGTTGTAGATCGACGAGCCAAGGATGTCGTTGGGCAGCAGGTCCGGGGTGAACTGGATGCGGCTGAACGCGGCGTCGATGGACTTGGCGAGCGCCTTGGCGAGCGTGGTCTTGCCCACCCCGGGCACGTCCTCCATGAGCACGCTGCCCCCGGCGAGCAGCGCGACCACGAGCACGTCGATGCTCTCCTCCTTGCCGTGGATGACCTGCACGAGGTTGGCCTTGAGTTGGTCGAGCTTCGGGTGGGATTCTGCGCTCACGAATGACCTCCTGTCTGTGCTACTGTAATCGTAATCTTGATCGTCATCGTAATCGGCCTCGCGTCAGATTGATGGAGCCGGTCGAGACTACGATTACGATCAAGATTACGATTATGAATGCGATTGCGAGAGAGGTTTGCTTCGCAGCGTCTTGGTTGCGGTCAAGAACTGCGCGGGCAGCGGCGCTACTGTCTTAGTCGCACGAATCATATCATGTGTTCCACGAGCGGCGAAGACGTGTCGCCCTTGCGGACCGGCCCTTGCGCTTTCACAAAGACTCGCGGCGGACGGCCTGGTCCGCCGCAGCACTGGACGGAGCTGTGGCGCTGGACGAGGCCGTCCGGCGCGAGTGCCGGCAGGATTGGATCTGCTCAACCCTGACGCGAAGCACCGTTGACTCACCGCACCCCGGGGGCGACAATGGGCTCTCGCCACCAACCATGAGGAGTCCCCCATGATAAGCGGCCCTGCGAATCGCTCCCTCGCTCTCTGTGTCGTCGTCGCCTTTGCTGCCTGCGGCTGTGCGTCGCAGTCCGTTATGGAAGCGGCGCCTGCAAGCTCCATGGCCAAGCCCATGGGCGGCGCGGAGGGCGAAGCGCTCCAACGCATGCTCATCAAGCGCGCGTCGCTCACCATTGCGGCCGCCGACGTGAACGCGGCCGCGAAGGCCGCGGAGGCCCTCGCCAAGGACGCTGGCGGCTACGTGGAGAGCACGAACACGAACGACGACGGCGCGACGCTCTACCTGCGTGTGCCATCGGACAAGCTCGACGAGGTCATGGGCAAGCTCGCGCGGCTCGGCAAGGAGACAAACCGAAACATCTCCGCGGACGACGTCACGGGGGAGGTGCTCGACACGGAGGCCACGCTCAAGAACAAGAAGATCCTGCGCGACCGCCTGCGCAACCTCCTCGACCGCGCCAAGGACGTGCAGGACGTGATCGCGATCGAGGAGCAGCTCACGCGCGTGCAGTCGCAGATCGACTCCATGGAGTCGCGCCTGAAAAACCTGCGCAGCCGCGTCGCGATGTCGTCGATCCATTTCCAAGTCGACAAGAAGAAGGTTCTCGGCCCTCTGGGCCTTGTCTTCTGGTGCCTCGGCTGGGCGATCAAGAAGCTGTTTGTGCTGAGCGGATGATGGCGTCTGCTCTCGGCTTGGGCCTTGGCATAGACGTATCCATGGTGCATACTGTGGGCCGCGAGACCTCGCAAGATCCGCAGATGCATCACCCGCGTAAGGAAGAGATACAATGAATAACATGGCGGATACTCAGTCGAGAAAAGGCCGAAGCCAGGCGCTTGTGCGCGGTGCTTGGGTCGCCGCGCTTGCGGTCGGCCTGGCCGGCTGCCAGCTTGCCCCCAAGGGCCAGGCCCCCGCGGCCGCGAAGGGCGTGTCGGGCGTCGTGCTCGACGTGTACGAGTTCGCGACGCGCGTGTCCAACGGCCGCGCGGAGATCGTCGTGGGCCAATCCTCGGGCGGCCGGCTCCTGCGCTACGCGATCGATGGCCGCAACATCCTCTACCGGCTTCCCCAGCCCGATCCGGCCAAGGTGAGGCCGGGCCGGCACATCCGCGTGCTCGCCGGCCGGTTTGACATTGGCCCGGAGAAGAACCCGACGCATCCCATCCCGCGGCGCGAGGTGCTGTGGCGCGGACCGTGGCGGCTCAAGCAAGTCGGCCCGCTCGCGGTCGAGATCACGAGCCAGAAGTGCCCCGCGACCGGCGTGCAGATCAAGCGCCTGTTCCGGCTCGACGCGGACTCGTCGCACCTGCTCGTGCGGCAGACCATGACGAACGTGAGCGACCACGAGACGCGCTGGTGCTTCTGGTCGCGCACGCTCGCCAAGGGCGGCGGCATCGCCATCGTGCCGCTCAACCCCAAGAGCAAGTTCCCCCACGGTTTCGCTCGCTATCTGTGGGGCGAGGAACGCAAGAAGCTGGGCAAGGATCTGCTCGTGGCCGACCCGTCGGAGCCGCGCATCAAAGTCGTGGGCGACCTGGTCACGCTCGAAGCCGTCGGAGACACGAGCCTCAAGATTGGGTGCGACAGCGACGGCGAGTGGATGGCGTACGCACGGGGCGGCCTGCTGTTCGTCAAGCGGTTCCGTTACTTCCCGGGGGCGACGTACAGCGACGCGCTCGGCTTCTCGGTTGCAGTGTACCTCACCGGCGACATGTGCGAGTTGGAGCCCATCAGCCCGGAGGCCGTGCTCAAGCCGGGCGAGTCGTACACGTACGACGAGGAGTGGTGGCTGTTCGATTACCCCGATGCGAACAAGCGCCCCTTGGACTTGGCCGCGATCAAGAAGCTGGTGGCTGAGCGCACGCGGCTGGGCGAGTAAGCTGGACCGTTCGTCGCACGCACGTCGATGCCTGCGACCAGCGGCGAATCGCGCCTCCGCGGCCATGCGAACTTGGGGAATGCTGCAACAAGGCGGGGTTCGCCCGCCTTGTGCGGTCTGGATCGGACCGCCTAACCCGCATTTCTCACGAGTTCAGGCGGGTGCAACTGCAAGGCGCACGGTGCGAAGGCCTGTTCTTACACGTCGAGTGCGGTGCAACGCAGCAGATGCGCCCGACTGGACTCGCCCGAAGGGCCAGCCCTCCGATCGACCGCGTGGGCAGACGGCCATCATGCCTGCGCGTCCAGAACGCCCAGAAACCCATCGTACGTTCGCTTCTGCTTACTCCACATCCCGGGCTGCTGAGACATGCGGGCTAAATCTGGCCATGGAGTGTGCCCTGGCCGATGCATCGGGGAGCCAGCGGACGGAGTTCCTTGAGTTGATCGCATTGAGCCAAGCCCACCTCGGGCAGAGGGCCTCCGCCGCGTTCTGGGGGCGCACCGCCCCGCCTTGACTCCCCGCGTAGGACTGCCCTACAATCCCCATCCACCCATGCGCGTTGGGAGCGCAACACCCAGGCGATCTCAAAGCACGGACCCATGGAGACCAGCTATGCGCATTTGCATTTTCGAGGACTCGAAATACGACCAGCTTTATCCCCTCACGCACCTGCGACCCGTGTGGGAACTCAAGTGCGGGCACACGCAACTCTACCAAAAAATCCTCCGCAAACTCGGGGACGGCAACGGCGCGTTCTTCGCACGCGAGTGGCTCACCGACGTGCTGAAGGAACGCCACGCGGGCGCGGCCATCAACGACCCCGCCGCGCTCACCGGCGATGACCTGCTGCTCGTGAACGGCCGCTGGCTGTTCATGGATACCAGCGTCGATCTCGAAGGCAGCCACGAAGTCGGCATGGCCGGCGATGCGATCGCGTACGCACGCGTCGACCGCGCGACCGCGGAGAAGTGCGCCGCGGATACGATGGACGCGTTCCTCGCGAACGTGGCGAACGAGTTGCCCCAGGCGCCGGCCGAGGCGACGCTCATCGACTACCCGTGGGACATCATCGTGAACTTGTAGGCCGCGATCCGCGACGACTTCGAGAAGCTGCCGGAGCGCGGGGTCCATGGCGAAGTGGACAGCCTGGCGCGGATCTACGGCAGCGAGGGCGACGTGTACATCGCGCCGGGCGCGGCGGTGGAGGCCTGCGCGGTGCTCGACGCGCGGGAGGGGCCGATCATCGTGGACAAGGAGACGTTCATCCACCCCCACTCGTGGGTCATCGGCCCCACGTCCATCGGCGAGAAGACGCTCGTGGTGGGCGCGAAGGTGCGCGAGGGCTGCGCGATCGGGCCGGTGTGCCGCGTGGGCGGCGAGGTCGAGGAGGCGGTGATGCACGCGTACGTGAACAAGTGGCACGAGGGCTTCCTCGGCCACGGGTACGTGTGCGAGTTCGTCAACCTCGGCGCCGCGACGCAGAACAGCGACGTGAAGAACGACTTCGGCAACGTGGAGGTGTACTGCAAAGGCGAGATGGTGAAGACCGGCCAGTGGAAGGTGGGCTGCTTCATCGGCGACCACACCAAGACGAGCATCGGCACGCTCTTCAACACCGGCTCGCACATCGGGTGCCTCTGCCTCATCCTCGGCGGCGAGGGCGTGCTGCCCAAGTTCATCCCGTCGCTCGCCTGGTACATCAACGGCAAGGTGACCAAGGGCTTCGGCCTCCAGGCCCTGCTCGACGGCGCGAACGCGCAGATGGACAAGCGCCAACGCCATCTCACCGACGCAGACATCGCGCTCATCAAGAAGGTGCGCGAAATCACCAGGCCTGAGCTGATCGAGCGTGCGAAGCGGGATCGGAAGAGGTAGAACACACGAGAATGGCCGCCGCGTCGTCGTGTCGAGAAGGCCAGCCCGTGCGCCCAACTGACGCGTTCGCGCCGCGGGGCGCGTTCTGCGGCAGACACGGATTGTGGAAGATCCCCGGGATTCTCCCAAAGGTGAAAAGCCCCGGCTTTGCATCATCCGGGATCCCATCTCGACGCTGACGCCCGAGATGCTGTATCGGCAGGCGCCACTCCTGGTCGAGGAGTCGGACTGGATGAAACACGGCCAAGAAGCAAGACTCGCCTCGAAAGGTGCGCACTCATGCTGACGAAACTCACGGTCCGCAATTTCAAACGGTTTGGCGAGGTCGAGGTCGAGCTGGGGAACCCCGTGATCTTCATCGGCCCGAACAACTCGGGCAAGACGTCTGCGCTTCAAGCCCTTGCATTGTGGGAGACGGGCTTGAAGCGGTGGAATGAGAAACGGAGGGGCAAGGCCACCCCAGAGAAGCGGCCAGGCGTAACCATCAACCGGCGCGATCTGCTCGCCATCCCGGTTCCCGACGCGAATCTCCTCTGGCGTGGTCTCCATGTTCGAGATGTGCAACGCTCCGGGAGAAAACAGACAACTCAGAACATACGGATCGACATCATCGTCGAGGGAGTGACGGAAGACGTGCAATGGGAATGTGGCCTGGAGTTCGACTATGCAAACGATCAGTCGTTCTACTGCCGTCCGCTTCGTCTCTCAGAGGGAAAGCGTCCCGAGCGGATGCCCATTCCCGATGAAGCGGGGGAAGTTGAGGTGGCCTTTCTTCCTCCCATGTCTGGGCTCGCGGCGAACGAGACCCGGCTCGATCCAGGCGCAATCAACGTACGCGTGGGTGAGGGTCGCACCGCCGAAGTGCTCAGGAATCTCTGTTACAGAATCTACAGCGAGAATACCGAAGCATGGCAACGGCTTGTTCAACGGGTCAAATCGCTGTTCGGGACGCAACTGAGGCCGCCTGAGTACATCGCGGAGCGCGGTGAGATCATTATGGACTACGAGGAGAGAGGCGTCCGTCTCGATCTGTCATCGTCCGGCCGAGGCCTCCAGCAGACGCTTCTTCTTCTGGCCTACATGCAGGCCAATCCCGGCGCGGTGCTGCTTCTGGATGAGCCAGACGCTCACTTAGAGATTCTTCGACAGAGACAAATCTACCAACTCTTGGTGGACGTGGCGCGTGACAACGGCAACCAGGTCATCGCGGCGAGCCACTCCGAGGTGCTTCTGAATGAGGCGGCAAACAGGGATGTCGTCGTCGCCTTTGTGGGGAGGCCGCATCGAATTGATGATCGAGGGAGCCAGGTGGCAAAGGCTCTCAAGGATATCGGCTTCGAAGACTACTACCTGGCCGAGCAAACGGGCTGGGTTCTGTACCTGGAGGGCTCCACCGATCTCGCCATGTTGCGGGCCTTTGCCAGACTTCTGGAGCACGGGGAGGCCCAGAATGCCTTGGAGCGTCCGTTCGTGCACTATGTGGCAGATCAACCGATTGAGGTCAGCAAGCATTTCCACGGCGTACGCGAGGCCGTCCCAGATCTGAAAGGCGTCGCTGTCTTTGACAGGCTCCGTCGCGCACTGCCGAATGACTTAGGGGCGCGGGGTCTCACGTGGCAAAGACGGGAGATCGAGAGTTACATCTGTTTCCCCGAGACACTGGAGGCCTACGCAGCAGCGAGCGCTGAGGGGGGGCCCGCCGGCCCTCTGTTTGCCAAGGCGGAGTCCAGCAAACGATTGCGCGCCATGCAGGAGTCCATTGCGGAGGTCACGCAGGCTCTTGAGACACTGGGGAAGGGGTCGCCGTGGGATGCGGATACAAAAGTCAGCGACGATTTCCTCACGCCGCTGTTCGAGAAGTTCTTCGGCAAACTCGGCCTGCCCAATGTCATGGGGAAGAAAAACTTCCACGAACTCGCACACCTGACGCCGAAGGACAAGCTCGCACCAGAGATCCAGGAGAAGCTTGACGCCATCGTAGAGATCGCTGGATCCGCGCGTCCTGCCGAGGAGTGTCTATGAAACCTGATGAACTTGCGCGAATAGTCCATGATGCCCTTGGTGACGACGAAGCCGGCAAGGAGGTCTTCGCCGACCTGAAGGCGAAGATGGCCGGCGAGAAGGGGGTCGATTGGCGTGCGCGTTTCCCGGCGCCCTCGCGGCGCCAGTACGATGCCAGGCGCCGCACCCAAGCGGCTGCCCGGCGCGGCGTGAAGCCGAAGTAGGCAGTGCGATGCCCGCAGCAATCCACAACATGGCGCTTCTCGTCCTCAGTGCCCTCGTGGGCCTCAGCCCTTACAGCAGCTTCCACACAGATTCCCCTCTGAGGAACAAGCTCGCTTCAATCGTGTGGAAGTGGCATAAGAGCAACACGAGCCCCAAGGTGATGGAACAGCATTGCCTGGCGCTGCTGAAAGAGTACAAGAAGCCCGAGCACAAGGGCATGGTGTACGCAGAGATCGCCTGCGCGTACAGCCAGCTAGAGCAGAGGGAATACTGGCCGGATGTCGTGATCTACTACAACAAGGCGCGGC
>JAJRTI010000782.1 GCA_024278415.1 Planctomycetota bacterium
GGCTCTCGGGAGCGTAGAACACCGCAAGCGTGGGCATGAGACCGGCGGTGACCTGTTTGGCGAATTCCTCATCCGACTTCAACTCCTGGGCCGTGGCCGCGGGAGCCAGCGACTGGGGAGTGGACAAAGCCGTCGTCGACGCTCCCGACAGCAACTCACATCCAACGACCATCAAACTGGCCGCTACCAGCGCCATCACACGCACGCCATAAAGCTTGGACATCCGCAATTCCTCCTGGCCAAAAAAGCCGAGCAGCCAACCGCTCAGCGCCGCGGAAACACACCGATTGAAGACAGGCAACAATGATACTTGCTGCGCGTCCAATTGGGAAGCGTGGCGGATTGCGCTCTCGTCAATTCGGCGCGTGGCGAGGCGATGTTGGCCGCGGTGTTCCTCAGAAGTTGCAGGCCGCCAAGAGACAGGAATTAGCGCCGCCAAAACAGACCCGCCTTCGGCGACAGCCCAATTCCGCCTCCTGATTCCGCTGCCAATCTTCTGGCGTTCCTTGCGGCGGCAACGGAATCGGTCAGCAACGCAATGCGGTTTCCCTGTCATGACCCTTTGTCTTGACAGCCGCTTGTTCGGACGGAGCACAACAGCGTCTCGCTTCTTGCCACGGCACCTGACGGACAACAGCCCATCAACAAAGTCGGCCGTCTCGAGGCGGCGGGACAGGGGCCGCGAACGAGGCGGGAAACCGCCATGCCCAATCGGACATATAGCCCGCATGCTGGGGGGTGACCGATGCCGCTCAGTCCAGTTGTCCGGCGTCTTTGCCCTTGCCCAACTTTTGGAGAGTCTCCTTCGAGTCCCGTGCGTTCACAAAGGTGGGCCCCAACTCAAGCGCCCTCTTGAGTTCGCCTGCGGCCGTGCTCTTGTCGCCGACGGTCAGGCTTGCCATGGCGTACCGATAGTGCACGGCAGGATCCAAAGGTTTCATACGCGCGGCCAGTTGCAGTGACGCCACAGCCTTCTTCCCGTCGCCCTTGAGGTGGTGGATCCATCCCAGTGTGTCTGCGACTTCCGCCGCGAAGGGCGCAACGTGCCTCGCCTTCTCCGCCAGGGCCAGCGCGTCGTCGAGCTTGTCTGGCCGTTGCGTCGCGTAGAGCCACGCGAGGTTGTTGAGCGCGACCACGGAAGCCGGCGCGATGGCCAAGGCATCCTTGTAGCTGGTGATCGCCCCGTCGTAGTCCCGCCGCCGCTCGCGCAGCGAGCCCAAGGCAACGAGGGTCGCGGCCGACTTGGGCCCCAACTCGATGGATTCCTCCATGTGCCTCATCCCGGCGACCAGGTCGCCTTTGGCGACGAGCAACTGTCCCAAGCGGTCGTGTGCCGGCCCCGACCCTGGGTGGATTTCGAGGACCCGTTCGTAGACCGGAATCGAAAGTTGGGCTTGGCCTAGGCCCCGGTGGCACCGGTCCAGCAGCGCCGCGGCCATGATATTGCCCGGCAGCGCCTGCCACACCAACTGGGCCTTGGGTTTGGCCAGCCCGGGCCAGCCCGCGGATTCCAGTGCAGCCGCTTGTGCCCAGGCTTCCGCCGCGGCCTGGGCGCTCGCCGCGTTGTCCTGGGCGAGGCGGGTTAGTTCCAGATACGCTCCGCGTCGAAGCGCGGTGATACCCCGCGACTGGCGCAAGAGGTTCTCCGCGGCCTCGGCCCGGCCTGTCAGCAGCAGTGCACCCAGCCGCGTGAGCAGGGCCACCGGCCGTTTGGCCGCGGCGTCGGCCTGGTCGCAGGCGGCCAGTGCCGCGTCGAAGTGCCGCTGGGCCAGGTGCACCAACGCTGCCGTCAGGAGCACGCGAGGGTGCGCCCGCTGGGCCTTCATGTAGGGCGACAGTGCCTCCAACGCCTTACCCGGATCTCCCGCGTCCAGCCTCAGGAGGGCCAGTTCGGCTGCGGCCAGCGACTGAGGCTGGGCCTGCACGAGCTTCTCTAACGCCTTGATCGCGCCCGGCGCGTCGCCTTTGCTCCGGTGCAGCGAGACCAGGAGCGCGCGCGGCCTCAGGCTCTTGGGCGCGGCCTCGATCACTTGCGCCGCGAGCTTGCGCGCCTGGGCATCGTTGCCCTTGCGCGCGTACAGTTGTGCCAGCGCCAACTTCGCGGGCAGGTAGCGGGGCCGCTTGTGCGACACCGCGACATAGTGCCGCTGCGCCTCGTCGAGCCGGCCCAGTTGCAGGGCGACGCTGGCGAGAGCCATATGTGCGCCAACATCGTCCGGGTTGATCGCCAACGCCCTCTTAAGGTATTCCTTCGCCAGGAAGGGCGAGCGGGCTGAGCGAAGCACATCGCCGGCCATGGCCAACGCGGGCACGTACGTGGGATCCACTTTGAGCGCTTGTTCCAAGGCTTGAAAGGCCTGCCACGGCTGCCGCTTCGCCAGCCGCGCCCGGGCCAGCAGCATCGCCGCGCGCATGCTTATGGGGCCGGTCTGCTGCAGGGCTTGGCAGAGGGTGATGCACTCGCCGAACTTGCCCTGAATAAACGCCAGCGTGGCCAGCGTCCAGCCGCGCCGGGCCGAATCCGGCGACAGGTCGGCGAGCTTTCGCACGTAGGGCTCCGCCTCGTCCACTTTGCCTTTGGCCAGACAGGCGTCAACGAGTATCCGTAGCGGCCGGGGGTCTTGGGGGGACATCTTGTGCGCCTGGGCCGCCTGCTTGATTGCGGCGTCCGTCTTGCCGTCGCCCAATAGCATGGCGGCCAAGGTGATTCGCGCTATCACGAGTTGGGGCGCCCTCTCCAACGCTTGCCTAAGTTGGCCGGTGGCCCCGCGCCTGTCCCCGCGTTGGAGGGCGAGACGCGCCAAACCTGTGGGTCCAATGGGCGAGTCGGGAAAGCGCTCGGCCAAGCGGCGGTACATCGCCGCCTGCTTGTCGCGGTCCCGCGCGGCGCCATACAGCTCCGCGGCTGTTGTAGCGAGGAAGAAATTCCCTGGCCGCAAAACAAGAAGACGTTCGCACTCCCGGATCGCTTCCCTGGCCCATCTTGAGTTCATGTACATCAGCATTTCGGTCAGATGCCTACACACCTCAACCTTCTCCTTGAGTTGCCCGTCGAAGAGCAGCGCCAGGTAGGCTTCCACCTTCTTGGGGTCGCGCGCCCAGGCTTCGCGCACGAGTTCGCCAGCCCGCTTCGCGTCGCCGCGCGTGGCTGAGGCATTGGCCAAGAGCAGAACCAGCGTGCGCGCGTTCTCGTGCTTGTCCTTGAGTGCCTCGCCCAGTTCTGCGGCCTTGGTCGAATCACCCGTTAGCAGGTACAGGCCCACCAGGTTAACCTGTATCAAAAGGTTGTCGTCCAGCGACCTGTCTGCCGCCTCGAACACGGCCCGGGCCTCTTGGGGCCGGCCCTGCCGGAGCCTGATCAGTCCGCCCATGTAGGCAGCCGGGAGTTTGGGCGCGGCCTTCCGCAGCATCTCGAAATGCCCGGCCGCGGCATGCCAGTCTTCCCGCTTCAGGGCCAGCCGAGCCAGGGCCAGCCGCGGCAGGGCGTCCTTAGGGGCTGCATCGGCCAACTTCGTCAGCAGCCTCGCGGCCGCGTCATCGTTGCCACTGCGCAGGTAGGCCGACGCGAGCACCATTGCCAGACGCTGGCTCTTGGGGTGGGCGCGGTGCAGACGGTCGAGGATCTTAATCGCCTCGTCTCGCTGCTTGGCAAGCCAATGGGCGTTCGCCAACCGTATGCCTGCGCCAGGGTTGTCGGGCTTGTGGGCGAGCAACGCCCTCCACTGCCCGATCGCGTCATCGTACTTGCCCTGGCGCTCGTAAATGTTCGCCAGTGCGCTGATCGCCCCGATCGCGTCGGGCGAGCGATCGAGCGCCTTCTTGCACTCGGTCTCGGCCAGCTTCCAACGCCGGGATCGGCCGTAGACCCTGGCCAGGCCCAGGCGCGCCAGCAGATAGCCGGGTTGGCGGCGTAGCACTTCCTTGAACTGCGCGGCCGCGCTTCGGAGGTCGCCGCGCCTGGCGCAGGCGAGGCCCATGATGTAACGCAGATGCACGTTATCCGGCGCCAGATCCATCGCCTTCACGTAATCTTCAATCGCCACACCGGCGCGGCCCGTGAACAGCTCCAACCCGGCTAGGTTCAGATGCGCGGCGGGGGAATCAGGGGCCAGTTTGGCCCACTCCTCGGTGGCGGTTTTGGCGCCCTTGAAGTCCTTCCGCTGCACGAGTGCGCCAGCCAGCAGCCTCTGGGCCCGTACGTTGTCGCCTTGAGTCCCGAGCACCACCTGCGCCTGCTGCATGGCCTCGTCTGGCAGGCCCGCGTTCAGGCTGAGCTTCGCCAGGGCTAGGCGCCCCACGGTGAAGTCCGGCACCAGCTTGACCAGTGCGTTCAGGTGCACCATCGCTCGTTGATCCTGCTTCAGCCCGATGCAAGCAAGCGCCAGCCCCCAGCGCAGCTCCGGCATTTCGGGCCTAGCCCGAAGGACCATCGTCAGTTCTGCCTCGGCCCTCCGATATTCCTTCTTATGCAGGAGCGCATATCCCTTGACCAAACGCGCCCCCAGGAGCCCCGCCGACAGCGCAAGCGCCTTCTCGGCTTGGTTGAGGGCTTGGTCGTGCGCACCCTGCTTAAGCAGAATGAACGCCAGCCGCTCGCGCGCGCGTGCGTTCTTGGGCTGCTTCGCCACCAGTTGGGCCACGATCTGCTTGGCCTCGTCCGGTCGGCCCTTGGCCTCCAGTACCGTGGCCAGCTCCGCGCGGAATCCGTCGGGGTCACCGGCCTTCTTGATCGCGTCTCGGCACTCTTTTTCGGCCGCGTTCAGGTCGCCCCGGGTGCGGTACATCTCGATGAGCTTACGCCGGGCCGCCAGGTGCTTGGGGTCCAGCTTCACGGCCTTCGCGAGTTGCTCCTCGGCCGCCTTTGGCCGCTCTGACGCGGCCTCAATCTCGCCAAGCGTATACCGCGCGTCCCCGTTGTCTGGATCCTTTGCCAGAACCTGCTCGACCTGTTCTCTAGCCAGGAACAGGATCGTCTGGCCCTGGCCCGACCTGGGGCTTTGCGCCTTGATCTTGAGAGCCTTTGCCACGAGCGCGGCGGCCAGCTTCTGGCGCAACGCGTTATCGTCGGGCCGGGCGTTGAGCATTGTGCGGTACTTGCTGATTCCCCTGTCAATCTCGCCCAGGCGTACGTACGCGGCAGCCAGGAGAGCGTGCACCTCATGCGTGAGGGGCTCTCGAGCGGCGACGCTCTCGAAGTGGGGGACTGCCGCCGCGTAGTCGCCCCGGCACCACAGAATCACCCCTTTTTTGAAATCGAGCTGTCGGGAGGTCTTGACCATCGCGAGGCCCACGTACGTGGCCCCACTGATGAGGATGAGGGCGAGCATCACCAAAGCGACCTGCACCCATATCCGTCGACGCCCGGCCGTTTGCGCCAACTCCTCAATATCGTAAGTATCCATGGTCCATCACCTCAGGGGTCGGGCAGTCAGACAAGAAAAAGAGAACGTGACACGTGAGCTTCTCAATCAGCTTCGGACACTACGTATGACAGATCCACCGGATGCCGGATGTCTTCTTCAAGAGCAACATTTCACCCAAGTGCAACAGCCGGTATCGGAATACTGTCAAAGCCTCCGTGCAACCCCGCGTGTTGGGGTATCTGAATCCCAACGGGATTCCGGATATCAGCCCAGGGTTCGCGAGCGAAGCTCGCAACCCTGGGTTTTGAGGCGCACAGCTTCGCTCCCCCCCCATCCGCCCGCCCTGCACGGCGGGCGGATGGGGGGGGAAGTCCAATAGGACTGCCCTGACCCCAGGGTAGCGGCCTGCGGCCGCAACCCTGGGCTAGAAGCCGGAAGCCCGTTGGGCTTCCAAACAGCGTTGCGTCAAGCGGAAACGCTGTCCATTGAACTCGCGCACGTTCATGGGGCCAAC
>JAJRTI010000783.1 GCA_024278415.1 Planctomycetota bacterium
CCCAACTGGAACGGCTTGGCCTCCAGCGCGACGCCGTTGGCGAGCAACATCTCGTACGTGCGCCGGCAGTGCTGCCCCGCGGCCCACACGACCACGCGCGCATCGACGATCTCGTTCGTCGTGCGCAGGGCCGCGACCGCGTCGCCGGTGGTGCGCAACTCGTCCACGCGTTCCTCGAACAGGACCGCGCCGCCCAGCTCCTCGATACGGCGCTGGAGGTTCGCGCAGACCGCGCGCAGGCGGTCCGTGCCCACGTGCGGCTTCGCGTCGTACGTGACCGACTCGTCCGCGCCGCACTCCGCGAGCGTGCGCAACACCCAGCGCGTGCGCGGGTGGTTGCGCCGCGTGGTGAGTTTGCCGTCGGAGAAGGTGCCCGCGCCTCCGGAGCCGAAGAGGATGTTCGACTCCATGTTGAGCATGCCGTGCTCGAGGAACGCGTCCACATCCTTCACGCGGTCCTCCACGCGCTTGCCGCGCTCGATGAGAAGGGGCTTGTAGCCGAACCGCGCGAGTTCAAGCGCGGCGAAGAGCCCGGCCGGCCCCGCGCCCACGATCACCGGCCGGCCGGGGCAGGGTTCTTGGCCGATCACAGGCTCGTCCGGCTCGTCGGCCGGCGCGGCTAGTTCTTTGGCGGTGAACGCGTCGACGGCCTCCGTGTCCACGTCGAGCGTGAGCACGAAGTGGACGCGGCGTTTGTTGCGCGCGTCCACGGACCGGCGCACGACGCGCACCGCGTCGATCTCGGCCTCCGCGATGCCAAGCTGCTGCGCCGCGAGCGCGGTCATGGGCCGGTCGTCGTCGAGCGCGAGCTTCAGGTTGTGGAGGCGGAGGGTCATTGGGTGGCAGCGATACGTTCCAATGGTGCAAACTCGAGCCCGGCGTCCCGTAGGGACGGCTGAACAGCCGCGAATCGCCCATCTACGGCTGTTCTCAGCATTCAGTCGTCCCTACGGGACTGGTGTCCACTCAAGAATCCGTGTCCCCAGCACTGAAGTGCTGGGCTAGTTTCAATTGTCCCTACGGGACAACAGAATCACTAAAGTCAGCGCCATTGAGCTATATGGTCGATCATCTCGCCAATCTGCTCGCGCGCCGCGTACAGTTTCTTCGCGTCGTTCTCGAACGCGCCCTCGTAGATGCCTTCCTCCCAGAACGCTTCGGGCCGTTTGCCGTCGCGCCACCACACGTAGAGCGGCACGATGGACTCCTCCATCTTGCGCACGCGGCGCTTCTGTTCGGGCGTGAGTGGGAACTCGTGGAGCGTGGCGAGGTACGCGTAATCCTCGTACGCCTCGCGGGTCAGTTCGAAACGGATCGACGGGTGCACGCTCGACATGTCGACCCCAGGATAGAGTTGGCTCGCCGCGCCCCACTGGCGTTGGCCGTGCCAGCGCCGGCCGATCACGCGCCAGGCGTTCGTGCTCCAGAGGCCGCTCGCGAGGCCGCCGTTGTCGAAGTAGTACCCGGTCGCGCCGGTCACCCACATGATCCAGCCGTTCACGCGGTGGTTCACCGCGGAGTGGCCGACGCCGGTGTCGATGTAGTCGTGCGAGTTGCGGTACATCATGACCACGTCGCCCGCGGCCTTGCGTTCCTGCACGAGCGCCGGCGTGATGAAGCCGGTGCGGTCGTAGAGCTTGAACGCGCTGCCGAGCGTGTTTTCGGCCCAGATGCTCACCTTGCCCTTGATGAGGTCGAGTTCCGGGCTGCCCACCACGAGCGCCATGTTCATGAACACCTTGAACTCCAGATCGGCGCGGTGCACGAGGTCGCAGTAGCGCGCCTCCATCTTGAAGTTTCGCACCGGCTTCCACGCGCCGGGGCAGGCGGGTTCGTTGCGCGACGTGAGGCAGTTGAAGTGCTCGAAGAGGCCTTTGCGCCGGAGGAACCGCGACAGCTTGCTGAGGTAGTCGACGAGCCGCTCCTCGAATTCGGGCGTGAACGTGGTGTATGGCGGCCGATCCTCATACATGGGCACGCCGAGCCACGTGCGGCCCTTGCGGTCTTTCTCGAACCAGCCGAGCATCTGGTGCGGGCCCACGTGCGGGCACCAGAAGTGCTGTATGCCCAGTTCGTCGATGCAGTAGCGCGCCATCTCGACGAACTTCGCGTTGTCTGGGTCGATCCACACCTTGCCATCGCGAATCTCGTACTTCAGCCCCGGGAAGAGCCGGCTCGGCGAGCCGCGGTGCTTCGCGCAGGCCGCGTACATGGCCTTGTACGCCTCCATGCTCTTCTCGACGGAGTTGTAGATATTGTTGAGCAGGAAGTCGTTGCGCAGCCGCGGGGTGTGGGGGATCGTGAAGCGCCACACCTTCACGCGCAGCGCCAGGCGCACCTGGCCGAAGCGGGAACCCTTGACCGTGATCGTGCCGCGGTAGCGGCCGGGAGGCGCGCCAGGCGGGCAGTAGAGCGTGACCCAGATGGGGTAGTTGATCGCGTGCTTCGCATCGAACGACTGGTACGGCAGCAGCCCGTCAGGCCAGTACCCGAGCCGGCCGATCGTCTTGCCGCGCGCGAGCGTCGCGTCGGGGTAGACCTTGATGTACGCGAGCGGGTTGAACGTCAGGTGCTCTTTGCCGATGCGGCCGGCATCGCCCACGAGGTCGGTGAATTCAACTGAGACATTCTCGATGGGCGCCACCTTGGGACGCAGCACGATCTGGAACGGCTCGTACTCATTGCGCGCGAGCGAGAGTGAAATCGTGCGGCCGGTCTTGGTCGGCTGGACCGTGTCCGTGCGGAAGACCTTGGTCGTCGCGTCTTGGAGCCAGAGCTGGACGCTCGCGTCCTCGTGCAGGACCTGCGCCTGCACCGGGCCGCCGAGTTTGGGGATGGCGGGGTCGTAGCTGTTGAGCCCCTCGGCCATGCCTTTGATGACGTTGCCGACCGGCCTGATCGCGACCTTGCGCCCGGCGCGGGGCTCTGCGGCGAACGTATCCGGCTTGCCGTTGGGCGCGAACGCTCCTTTCGTGGTGTACCGCACGAAGTCGATGTCTCCCTCCGCGCTCGCCCA
>JAJRTI010000784.1 GCA_024278415.1 Planctomycetota bacterium
ATCGCAACGTGCTCGCCTATCCGCAGCACGCGCAGCTCTTCCGCATCAAGGTCGGCGAGAAGGCCTATGGCAGCCGGGATTGCGCGGTCGTGCGCATCGACCCGCGTGCCCGCGGCTTTACCGCTCTGCTGACCGTGGCCGATACCGGCCTCCAGGCCGCGCTGTCGGTGGCCGCGGAGCGAGAGGAACTGCGCCTGGGCCTCGAGTTGTCGAACATCGGCTCGAAGCCGGTGGAGTTCAACCTGGCGTTCCCTCACCTGGCCGGGCTGGTCGTGTCGGACGACTCCGCGGAGGACTACTACCTGTATCCGCACTACGGCGGCGTCATCGCGAACGTGCCGACGCAGTTGCGCGCGGCCTACGGCAACAACGAGTGCTGGTGGCAGATGATGGACGTGTTCTCCCCAAGCCGCGGGGGCGGGCTTTACCTGCGTTCCGACGACCCTACCGGCCTATACAAGTGCCCCGCCCTGCGCAAGGGCGAGTTCTTCAATTCCAAGTACGCCATCGCACGCGGCGGGTTCAGCATGAAGCCCGGCATGATCTGGCAGGAGTCGCTCGCGTCGGCCCCGGGCATCGCGATGACGTTCGACTACGTGCGCCGCACACGCAAGCCGGGCGAGCGCTTCCGGCCGCCCGACGCGTGCATCGGCTCGCACCGGGGCGACTGGCGCGTCGCGCTGGCCGCGTACGCAGACTGGTCGAAGCGGACCTGGCCGCCCCGGCCCTACCCGTCGGCGCTCACGTCCCGCTGGCAGGTCATCGCGCCCGGCTGGGGACAGAAGCCCCTGTTCAAGGACGGCGCGTACCGCACGGACTACCTCCAGAAAACCAACATGGACGTGGCCGAGATGATGTCGTGGTGGACCTGGAGCGACAAGGGCCCCTGGGGCGCGCCGATGAACCGATTGGTCGAAGAATTGGGACAGAGCTTCTGCCGGCGGTACGCGGCCTACTGGGTGAAGGAGCCCGTGACGGGCAAGCTCATGTATCCCCTCAACCGCGGCGACTACGACGGGTACATGCCGCAGTGGGGCGGGCTGCCGGCCCTGCGCGCGCACATCCGGCGCGTGCGAGACGCGGGCGTGCTGCCCACGTTCTACATGGAGGGTATCCTCGCCTGCGCCAACACCAAGGTGGGATCGCGCTTCGGCCCCAAGTATGGAGTGATGAACCCCGGCTGGAAGGACTACTACAAGACCGGCAAGACGCCCAAGGGCTACGTGGGCTCGTACGCTAGCTACAACATGTGCGCGGACACGGAGTGGTGGCCGAACTACCTCGCCGACGCGGTCGCGCGCGTGTGCCGCGAGACGGGCATCGACGGCGTGCGGCTCGACGAATACGGCCACCGCGGCTACGTCTGCTTCAGCACCCACCACAAGCACCTCTTCGCCGAGCCGGGCCACAACGCCTGGATGCAGGCGGTCGCGCGGGCCTGCCGGCTCGTGCACGAGAAGATGGACGCGGTGCGGCCCGGGCTGGTGCTCATGACCGAGTTCCCGGGCAACGACCACCTCGCCGCGGCTCTGGAGGGGGCCATCACGTACCAGGCCAGCAAGGGCCGCGTCGCGCCGGTGCGGCCCACGCCGTGCAACTTGTTCCGCTTCTACTTCCGGCACTGCAAGACCTTCGAGATCAACCGGCCCCCCATGCCGGCGGCTCGGGCCTGGGGCCTCTGGAACGGCAGCGCTTTCTTCGGCGACTGGCGCGGCATGCGGGAGTTCCGGCTCATGGCCGAGAACACCGACGCGTTCGAGGGCGAGCGCGTCGAGCCCCTCGTGCCCACGCTCGTGCCGAGAGTGTACGCGAACCGGTTCGAGTGCCCCGGCAAGCTGATCCTCACGCTGCACAACGCCACCGGCCACACCGTCGAGGCACCGCTCATCGTTATCCAGCCCGACGCGGGCCGGCATTTCGTGGACTTGCTCGCGGGCCGCGAGCTTCAGCCCGTCGCTTTCGGCAAGCAGCGGGCGCTGTCCATGAAGCTCGGGCGCGGCGCTACGGCCGTCGTGGCGCGGCTCCCGCGGCGCCTGAGGCTGCGCGGCGCCACGGTCGAAGTGACCGCGCCGGCCGCCGGCCTCACGGTCATCATGGCCGACGCGGCCGGCGAGCCCATCGCCTCGCTCGCCCCCGGCGCGCGGCTGCCCGCGGCCGCGGACAAGCAAAAGCCGGCCGCAATCAAACTCATGAACGGCAAACTCATGGTGGACATGATCCCCTACCCGGGTGGCATGTAGCCGCGCGACGAGGGCCTCACTAACAACGCGGGCTTCGCCCACAACCCAATATCGAGATCATCCACAGATTTCCTAGCGCGGCCTGTGGCGGCAACCAAAGAGATCGGAGAAGTCCCACGGATGGCGGAGCCGACCCACGGATGCAGACCGTGATTGGCACACACCTGCGGGCAGGCATTGCCATCCTTAAGATCTCAGCCTCCCACGCGAGCGCCGGCAGCTAAGAGCGTGCGATAACATAGCTTACGTGGTCCGTTATGTGAAAGGTGCAAAGAAACTTCGTGATGTTGCAGGTTGCATGATACGCCCTTACCGGTTTTCGAACGACAACATGTTGTCGATGCGCTTCGTTGTGGAGTGCGCCGCATGGGCGTCTGAGGCGCCGGGATCGCAATCCCGTCCCGCTGATGCTGGGTGGACCTCGTTCGACATCCGTGGGTCCTGCTAACATCCGTGGGACCCCTCTGGGCTTTTTGGTCGCGGCCAGAAGCCGCGCGCGAGGAGGGCCGGTGTCGAACCTGCCTCTCATGCCTGCGGTTCCGCTTTGCTCCATCGCGGGCTATACTCTGTCGCGCTCTTCGCGCGCGCTCAGGCATCGTCCCCATCAACCGCGGCGTCTATGCCCTATCGCAAGGAGACTGTCATGCATCGCCCCGCCATCGCTCTCTCATTCCTCCTCGCGGCCTCGTCCTTGGCCGGGGAGAAGGTGCTCATCACCTGGAACTTCGACACCCCCGGCCAACTCGAAGGCTGGCAGCCCAACAGCCACCTGCGCGGCGCACGTGTCGAGAACGGCGCGCTCCGCATGGCCGCAGTGAAGTGGGATCCCTTCCTCACGTCGCCCACGTTCGAAATCCCCGCGCGGCCCTGGCAGTGCATCGAGCTGCGCGTGAAGGCGTCCAAGCCCGGCAAGGGACAATTCTTCTGGACCAACTCGACCGCGGGCAAGTTCGGCGGTTTCTCGGAGAGCAAGACCACCCGGTTCGAGCTGCGCGGGACCGGCGAGTGGGAGACCGTGCGCATCTGGCCCTTCTGGCAAGGCCAGAAGAAGATCGTCAAACTGCGCTTCGACGTGTACGACGAGGCCGAGTTCGAGGTGGACTACATCCGCATCATTGACCTCTCGCCCACGCCGGCCAAGAAGGACGCGTGGCGGTTCGACGCGGACACCGAGGGCTGGCGCGCGCTTGATGGCAACTGCACGGTCGGCTGGGCCGACGGCGCACTCACGGTGCGCATGAACACCCCGGCCGGCCGCGTCATGGCGCCGGTGCTCGACGTGAACGTGGACGACCGCCTGTGGGTGCACTTGCGTATGAAGATCACCGTGCCCACGAAGCCCAAGACGCGCCTGACCGGCCGCGTCTGGTGCGCCACGGAATCGAGCAGTGGCCTCGGGTACGCGGACTTTAAGGTCAAGGCCGACGGCCAATGGCGGGACTACAACGTGGACATGACCCGCTGCCGGCATTGGATGGGCAAGCTGCTCGCGCTCGCGATCACGCCGGTGCAAGAGGAAGGCGCGCAGGTGCAGATCGACAG
>JAJRTI010000785.1 GCA_024278415.1 Planctomycetota bacterium
GGCCTGCGGCCGCAACCCTGGGCTAGAAGCCGGAAGCCCGTTGGGCTTCCAAACAGCGTTGCGTCAAGCGGAAACGCTGTCCATCGAACTCGCGCACGTTCATGGGGCCAACGGCTGTTGCAATCGGCTGAAGTGTTACGCCATGTGGAACGAAGGCCGGGTACCTACTCAAGGAGTGCAGACAAGTAGGCCTGCGCGTCCTTCAACTCTCGCCCGCGCTGCTCCGGTGTGTCGCCAGACGCGCGTTCCACAGAGAGGTAGCCCGAGTATCCGGCCTTGACAAGAACGGCCACGATCCGGGGGTAGGGCAGTTCGCCCTTGCCCACCGTGGGGAAGTCGGCCTCGCCCTTGCCCCCCACCTTGTCCTTGGCGTGCACGTGGCCAATGTGCGGGACAAACGCGGTGAGCCGGTCGAGGGGGTCCGCACCCTCGTAGAAGACGATGTTGGCCGGGTCGTAGCCGATCTTGACGTTGGGGTGCGCGAGGCGCTCCATCAGAGCGAGCGAGGACGCGACCGTGCCAGTGAGGCCGCCGTGCGTCTCCAAACAGATGGTGATGCCGCGCTCCGCCGCGGCATCGCCGGCCTTAGTCATGCCGTCGATGAACGCCGCTGTTTCGCTTGCGATCGTCGCGTCGTCCATGTTCTTGGTCGACAGACTGCCCGTATCGAACAGGCCGACGCCGAGTTTGGCCGCTCCATCGAGCTTGCGCACGAGCATGTCGAGGCCGTCCTGGGTCGCCACGTTTGAGCCACCGCCGGCCGCAATCGCGGTGAGGCCGTGGCCGGCGAGCTTGTCCATGATCTGCGCAGCGTCGGCATCCGTCATGTCCTCAAGCTCGCAAGGGAGCCGGCCGGGCGAAAAGTAGAGCGCCATGTGCTCGAAGCCGGCGTGGCCAATGTTCGCAGCGGCCTCGTCCAAGTCGGCGCCACAGAGGCTGAAGGCAGACAGGTGCATGGCTGATGGCTAGTGGTTGATGGCGGAAGCGGTTCGTAACCAGTGACGAATGGCCAATGACCAATGACCCATAAAACACAAACCGGGCCGACGGATCAAGCCGCCAGCCCGGTGTTGGTTCATTCGCGACGAATGCACTCTGGTGCTGCACGTCCGGTGCGCGTTCAGCGAGCGCGGTAGCCGCATTCGCCAGAATGCGGGTATTCTGTGAGCCACTCGTCGGTTAGCCCGCATGCTGGCGCATGCGGCTACGCGCCTCGTTTCTTCGCACGCGCACGCCAAACACGTACGCATGTCCGTGGCCAGTCAAGCTACAGCAGCCCCATCTCGATCATCTTCTCAGCGATCTGGATCGTATTCGTGGCCGCGCCCTTGCGGATGTTGTCAGACACACACCACAGGTCGAGCGCGTTCTCCGCGGACGTGTCCTCACGAATGCGGCCGACGAACGTATCGTCGCTCCCCGAGCAGTGCAGCGGCGTGGGAAAGACGCTGTTCGCGAGATCGTCCATGACCACGACGCCCGGCGCGGCCGCGAGGATCTCCCGTGCTTCGTCAGCCGAGAGCTTCTTCTCCAACTGCACGTTGATTGTCTCGCTGTGGCCGTTCATGACCGGCACGCGCACGGTCGTGGCTGAGACTTGGATGCTGTCGTCGCCGAGGATCTTACGGGTCTCCGCGACCATCTTCCATTCCTCGCTCGTGTACCCCGGCAGGCCGTCCTTCTCGGAGCCGATCTGCGGCACCACGTTGTAGGCAATCTGGTAGGGGTAGGTCTCGCATGTGGTCGGCTTGCCCTCGGCGAGTTCGGCCATCTGCCGCTCGAGTTCGGCCGCGCCGGCCCGGCCCGTGCCTGACACGGCTTGATATGTGCTGACCACAATGCGCTTGATCTTCGCGGCCCGGTGCAGCGGCGCGAGCGCGACGACCATCTGGATCGTCGAGCAGTTCGGGCTCGCGATGAAGCCCTGGTGGCCCTTGAGCGCGTCCGCGTTCACTTCGGGCACGACCAGCGGGCAGCGGTGGTCCATGCGGAAATCTTGGCCGTTGTCGATGACGATGCAGCCCTTCTCGACCGCGGCCCAGCCATACTCTTGCGACGCGCCCTTGGCCCCTTCGGTGCCGGCGAAGAACGCCACGTCCACGCCCTCGAACGCATCCACGCACGCCCTGTCGACTTCGTAGTCGTGGCCGGCGATGTTCTCCGTGCGCTTGCGCGTCGCCAGGACTTTGTAATCCTTGGCAGGGAATTCCCTCTCACGCAAGACCTCCAACATCTTGGCTCCGACCATGCCGATGCCTACGACCGCGACGCTGTATTGCTTGGACATTCGCTGACTCCGAGAGACCTCCAAGTGTGGGTGTAAATGGATCAAGAGAATAGCAGCCCGCGCGGAGGGTGTCAATGAAGGGGCGCTCGGAGGGAATCATGGCAGGGAAGCCGCATTCCGTTGCCGTCCAATTCCGTTCCCCCCAGCAGGGAACAGAGGAAGAGGGGGAACGGAATTGGACGGCAACGGAATTAGAGGGCAGGGCCCGCCTTACTCGAACTCAACCGACAGCGCCAAGTCCAGCAGCGCGGCCGCGTCCGTGTTGACCTTGACCGACTCCCAGAGCGCCTCGCCGACGTTCGGGCTGTTCGCCCCGCCGAACGCCACGCCGCTGCGGCCATTGTACGCGGGTTGGGTCGTCTTCCCTGGGCCATCGAGGCGCAGCTTGCCGTCTACGTAGACTTGGAAGTCGCGGCCCTTGAGCACGACGCGGTACGTGTGGAAGCGGTCGGTCGTGTCCATGGCGTACGTCAGGCCAGATGAGCGCGACTTGACCTTGTCCGGGAAGAACTGCACCTCCTCGTACACGGCGCCGTTCTCGATGATCACGCTGCTCCAGCCTGAGATCGGCTTCAGGCGCACCTCGACGATGGCTTCGTCGTCCGGGCGGATGGGACAGGGCGCGCGGTAAAACGCATACGTTCCGCTGGTCGTGCCTCTGTCGGCGAGCAGCAGCTTGCCGCCGCGCATCTCGGCCACGCAATCCTTGCGGAACCCCATCTTGCGCCAAGGGGTTTTGGGCA
>JAJRTI010000061.1 GCA_024278415.1 Planctomycetota bacterium
CATTCGCCATCCCTGACGCAGATTTCGCTTGGAACCCAACGCCACATTTGAGTTGTAAGCCCTTGTTTTCACATGGACCTACGCATCAGGCGCAAACAACTTCTTGTTTTTTGTCGCGGTTACTGATGCCTAAGTCACTAATCGACTGGAGAAGCTGAGCGGGAGCCGCAAGGGACAGCACAGCATCCGCATCAACCAGCAGTGGCGAGTGTGCTTCGTCTGGCGCGATGGCGACGCGTACGAAGCCGAGATCGTAGACTACCACTGAGCAGTGAGAGCTATGGCAAGCAAGAAGCTGCATCCCATCCACCCCGGCGAGGTTCTCCTGGAGGAATTCCTCAAGCCCATGGGCCTCAGCCAGAACCGTCTGGCCCTCGACATTGGTGTGCCGCCGCGGCGCATCAACGAGATTGTGCTGGGCACACGCCGCGTGAGCGCGGACACGGCCCTACGTCTCGCTCGCTACTTCGGCGCCACCCCGCAGTTCTGGCTGGGACTGCAGACCGACTACGACCTCGACGTGGCGGAGGATGCGCTGGGGGACAGGCTCGACCGGGAGGTGCGGGCGCCGGCGATGGCGCGGTAGCAAGCGCAAGGTGTAGTCTTCTCGCGAAGGCACTGGACGGCCTCCGGCACCCACTCGCGGCGGACGCCGCGTCCCCTCAAGTTGTCGGACTCCCTGCGAACCAGGAGATCCACGCCTGTCGGTTGCGGACGTGGACGCCCGCGATCAGTCAATCAACCTTTTGCTCCTTCGGCGGCTGAGGCTCCCGCTGCGGAGTAGCCTGAGTTCCACCACCACTCGTCCGCGCCTGCTTCAACATGCGCGGGCGATTTCGCGAACGGAGATACCGACGCCATGAAAGTCGTCCTTATCGGCGATTCGATTCGCATGGGCTACCAGCCCCTCGTGCAGAAAAAGCTCGAACGCGAGGCTGAGGTCTGGGGCCCGCCAGCCAACTGCCGGCACAGCCTCTGGGCGCTCGACCATTTCCCGGAGTGGGTCGAGGCGCAAGCGCCCGACGTGGTGCACGTGAACTTCGGTATCCACGACTCGTCGGTGCAAGCTGATGGCGAGCACCAGATTCTGCTCGACCAGTACCGGCTCTGCCTCAAGCGCTTCATCGCCAAGGTCCAGGCGCTCGACGGTGCGCAGATGATCTGGGCCACGAGCACGCCGCTCTACGCGCCGCAAGAAGCGAAGCCCATGAGCGAGTGGCCGATTCGCGGAGCCGCGGAACTCGACCGATATAACGCGGCCGCGCTGGAGATCGTCCAGGCCGAGCGCCTGCCTGTGAACGATCTGCACCAGGTGGTTCTCGACAACGACTTCAGCAAGTGTCTCCGCGAAGACGGCTGCCACATGACCGAGTTCGGCAATGAGGTGCTATCGGACGCGGTAGCGGATGCTGTGCGGTCGGTGATGAAGTAGACACCACCCCTTCTGCCCCTCTCTGTGCCGCTCTGTGCCCTCTGTGGTTGAGTTCATTGCATGAGCCGCCTTCCCGCCATCCTCCTCATCGGCCCGACCGGCTCGGGCAAGTCGCCACTGGGCGATGCGCTTGAGGCACGGGGCCTCCACGGCCGGCGATGCGCGCATTTCGACTTCGGCGCGCAGTTGCGCCGAATCGACGCCACTGGCCAGCCCCCGCCCGGGCTCACCGACGATGATGTCGCGTTCATCGGCAAGGTGCTGCGAGAAGGAGCGTTGCTGGAGAGCGAGCAGTTCCACATCGCCCGCGCGATCCTCGAGGCGTTCGTGCAAGAGCGGGAGCTGGCAGCGGGCGATTGGATCGTGCTCAATGGCCTGCCACGCCACGTGGACCAGGCGCGCAACGTCGATACGCTGGTCGGCGTGCAGCTTGTCGTCAGGCTCGAATGCACGCCCGAAGTGGTGAGGGAACGCATCCGACTCAACACGGGAGGCGACCGATCCGGGCGCCAAGACGACTCGCTAGAGGCAATCGAAAAGAAGCTCGCCCTCTTCCGGGAGCGCACGCTGCCCCTGGTCGAGCACTACCAGGGCCGCGGCGCGCGAATCGAAACGGTCGAAGTGGGGATCGAGACGCAGCCCGGGGAGATCCTCGCGTGCCTGTAGGTCGCCGAGGCCGCCCGCCGTACGGCGGACTTCGGGCGGGCTGGCAAACGGCCCGCGGATTGCCCGGAGGAGGTGGGCATTCGCCTTTGCTTCCGCTGCGTGCGCGGGTTAGACTTAGAGCGGAGACATGAATCCGCCGTACGGCGGATGTCCCCAGGCACCAGGAAACAGACAGGAGCGCCCCCATGGAACTCGTGACCCGACGCGATTGGATCGAGCACCTCATCGCCCGCGCGACCGGCAGCAACGTGACGCTGTTCGCCCCGTGTGTGGAGAGCACGGCCGAGGCCGAAGGCATCCTGCTCGGCGCGGAAGATTTCGCGGTCGAGCATGAGATCGACCAGCTCCCCTTGATGATCGGGTTTGCCGCAACCGCTCCAGCCAACCCGCAGCTCCTGCGCGTCAGCCCCAGCGGCGTGTCGCAGCCCGATGGCTCGGTGGAGAACGGCGACGAGGTCGCGGGCTTTCAGATCATGGAGGGCATGCTCAAGACGTATGCGTCTATTCGCGGGCTCTTCCACCGCGTCGTAGTCATGCTCTACGTGGACCGCACACTGCCCAACGCGGACCGCGAGATCATCGAGAACACCCATTTCCTGCGCGAGTTGGCCATGGTCGTGTGCGACCATGCGCAAGAGCCGGCCGACGCCGCAGCCGCGCACGTGAAGTCCTATCAAGACCTCTACGGCGACCTCGTGCTCGTGCAGGCGCTCACGGGCGATACGCTCACGGCCGACTCCGCGCGCGCGTTTATCGAGGGCGGCCACGCGGACTTCGTGTCCGGCCCGGCCGACGCGGCCGCGGCCAAGGCCATCGCCGACGCGGTCGGCAAGAAGCTGTTCCTGCGCCAAGATGCGCTCGGCGACTTCCCAGTCGAGGCGCTCCCAGAGGCCGGCGTCGTTGGCCTGCACGTGCCGTGCCTCGACATTGAGGCGCCCGCTGTGTCGTCCGGCGCCTCGCCGGCCCGCTTGAACGATGCCCTGCGCCGGCGCTACGCGGAGGCGACCAAGGGCTACCTGGGCGCGCTCGGCTACGCGCGGCTGGGGCAGCCGGCTGAGGAAGAGGGGGACGAGGGGATGGTGGAATAGGGGAAGGGCGAGATTGTCGCCTCGCCGCGCTCGGCCTGCCCATTCCAACTTTCCACGATTCCATCATTCCCCCCAATCCGTCTCCCGCCGCGTCCCCACCGACTACGTGAGCGGTCGAATGGGCGCAGCTTCGACGCAGCCGCTGAACCGATGCCAAGACGGAGTTTCCCCCCCATGCCTATCCCATCTGCGGTCATCGGCTTTGGGCCGATGCACAACTTTGGACACATGCACGCCGCGTGGATCGACGCGGCTCCCGACCTGGACCTGGTCGCGATCTGCGACGTGGATCCCGAGCGGCGCAAGGCCGCGGAGGAGGACTTCCCCGGCGTGCGCACGTACGCGGACGTGGACGACCTGCTCGCGTCGGACGTGGAGCTGGTGTCCATCGTGACGCCCCACTTCACGCACGCGCCGCTCGCTATCCGGGCGGCGCAAGCCGGCAAGCACGTGGTCGTGGAGAAGGCCATGTGCCTCACGGTCGACGAGGCCACGGCCATGATCGAGGCCGCGAAGGCCGCCGGCACGATGCTCGCCGTGCACCACAACCGCCGGCACGACGGCAATTTCCGCGCGATCAAGGAACTCGTGCACTCCGGCCGCATCGGCGACGTGTTCCACATCGAGTTGACCGCGGGCGGGTACGGCTATCCGCCCCACGGCTGGTACACGGAGAAGGCCAAGTCCGGCGGCGCGTTCTACTTCTGGGGCCCGCACGCGATCGACTGGGTGCTCGACCTCGTGCGCCGGCCCATGGCCGGCGTGACCGGCTTCTACCACAAGCTCGTGTGGATGGACATGGATTGCGAGGACCAGGTGCGCGCCATCATCCGGTTCGACAACGGCTGCGTGGCCGACGTGTGCCACTCGCACATCGCGGCGGCCGGCAAGCCGCTGTGGCGCATCCTCGGCACGAAGGGCGCGATCGTCGATACCGGCCGCGGCGGCAACGCGGAGTACGAGAAGAAGATCTGCGGCCCCCCCGGCGGATCGCTCACGCTCTACGAACTCCAAGACGGAAAGATGGCGGCCACGGAAGCGCCGTACAAGGAGAGCGACTGGAACGTGTACTGGCGCGACGTGGGCGACCACCTGCTGCGCGGCGGCCCGGCGCCGGTGTCCGGCGAGGACGGCCGGCGCACGATCGCAGTGTTCGAGGCCGCGGAGCGGTCCGCCCAGACCGGCGTGACGGAGCCGGTGGCGTACGAGTAGCCGCACGGCTACATCAGCCAAAACTGGTACCGCGCCCCCTCATCTTACTCTTGGTCTTACTCCTCGTCCTACTCTCTCCGCAGCCACATACCTGCCATGCCCGCGTCCGCCCAGTTCCATCACGAACGTTTGCATGTGTACCAACGCGCGGTCGAGTTCGCGGCATGGTCCCAGCAATTGGTGGGGCAAGCCGACGCGCGAGCCGCGGCCAAGGAGCACCTGCGTCGCGCGTCAGTGAGTGTGCCTGTCAACATCGCTGATGGGAATGCGAAGTCGTCGGATCGGGAGCGCTCCCAATGCCTGCAAGTCGCGGTTGGTTCTGCGTTGGAATGTGCCGCGTGCATCGACGTGCTCGGGGCCAAGGAACTGCTGGACGCGGAACTCGCCTCCCAAGGCAAGGGGCGCTTGCAGCACATCGTGTCAATGCTCTACGGGCTCATGCGCTCGCAAGCTGATGCTGTGCGCGAGGCGACCGCAGTGTACGGACAGGCGGCGGAGACCGAGTGCCCGCAGTTCGACCACGAGAAGCTCCATGTGTACCATCGCGCCATCGCCTTTGTGCGCTGGTGTCACTTCGCTTGCGCAGAGGGGCGCGTGGACGGCTCAACGGCCCCACTGCTCGATCGCTCATCCACCGGGATCGTACTCAACATAGCGGAAGGGAATGCCAAGTTCGCGCCCAGAGATCGCGGCCGATTCCTCGAAGCCGCCACATCTGCCGCGTTCAGGAGTGGAGCCTTACTGGACGTTCTGGCTGCCTGCACCGGGCCAGGCGTGGACATCGCAGAGGGCAAGGCTACGCTTGTTGAGGTCGCTAGGATGCTGGCAGGTCTAAGAAGACACGTGCTGGAGAAGGAAAATGGAGGTGGGAGGAGAGGTGGGCGATGAGAGGCAGGGAGTAGGACTAAGAGTAAGAGTAAGAGTAAGAGTAAGAGTAAGAGTAAGACTAAGAGTAAGACTAAGAGTAAGACTAAGAGTAAGACTAAGAGTAGGACTAAGAGTAGGACTAAGAGTAGGACTAAGAGTAAGATGGCGGAGCTGCTTCTTACATCGCACACGACAACGAAGAACACCTCAACCCCCTGACGGAGAACCCACATGCCGAATCGCCCGCCCAACATCATCGTTTTCATGAGCGACCAAGAGCGCGCGGACGTGGTCAAGAAGGGCCACCCGTGCATCACGCCCTGCGCAGACAAACTGGCCGAGGAAGGCTTGCTCTTCGACCGCTGCTACACGCCTACCGCGCATAGCTGCCCGGCCCGAGCGTGCTACTTCACTGGGCTTTACCCCAGCCACCACGGCATCTACAACAACATCCTCACGCACACTGCCATCGCCGGCGCGATCAACCCGGGTTGCCGCATGTTCAGCGAGAACATGCGCGAGGCCGGCTGGAACCTCGGCATCACCGGCAAGTGGCACTGCTCCCGCACCGAGAACCCGGAGGACCGC
>JAJRTI010000062.1 GCA_024278415.1 Planctomycetota bacterium
CGTGCGCTACGGCAAGCAGTACCCCGCGCGCCTGCCGTACGACGCGTTCGTGGACGCGATGGCCGACCTCGCGCGGCGCAGCCCGTCCATCACCATGCGCAACGAAGGCCCGTGCTCCGACGGCCGGCCCATGTGGACGCTGAACCTAGGCGACGAGTCGAACCCCACGCTCTACTTCGGCGGGTCGGTGCACGGGTGGGAGTGGGAGAACTCATACGGCCTGCTGCGCCTTGCGGAAGTGCTGGCTGAGGATCCGAGCGTGGAGGGCTTGCCCACGAGCCGGCTCCACTTCGTCATCATGCCGATCCAAAACCCCTGGGGCCACGACCACTTCACGCGGCAAAACGCGCGCGGCGTGGACTTGAACCGTAACTTCGATTGCGCGTGGGAGGAGCTGCCGGAGGTGCAGGACGTCGCAACGCCGTGGGACTACAACTACAAGGGGGCGCGCCCGGCGTCGGAGCGCGAGACGCAGATCGTGCAGGGCCTCATCGACCGCCATCGCCCCGTCTGCGTGATCGACTACCACACCGCGGACTACGTGCTGCTGCGGCCTCATCAAGGCGATCAGGCCCTCATCACCGCGATCCACTCGAACATTCAGGCGCGGCTCAAGGACCGGTTCCTTTGCCAGAGGCCGTACAACGGGCCGTACCAGCAGGTGAACATGGAGAACATCACCGAGCCCGCTGATCCGAAGCCGTACCTCATCGACTACGCCGCGAAGCAGGGCGTGCCCGCGGCGTTTCTCATCGAAATGTCGGGCAACCGCGACGACGTGCACGCGCTGGTCATCAACACCGACACGGTCGTCGAGATCTGCCTCGCCGCAACGCAGGAGTGCCTGGCGCGGCTGGGGAATAGGTAGAGAAGAAACGCAAGGGGCGGAAGGAACCGGCGGGGACTCCCCCTGAGCCCTCTCTTTCTTTGCGCCTTTGCGTCTTCGCGTCCACCGCAAGGCGGATTGCGTTTCCTCCGCCTCCGCACCTTGGCGTTTCTAGATTCCGAGCCGTTTCTTGCACTCGTCGAGGATGTCCGTCGTGCGGCTCGCGCCGACGCGGGTGACTCCAAGGGCATGGACTTCGAGAAGCCGGTCGAACGTGCGCACGCCGCCGGCGGCTTTGACTTGCACGTGGTCCGGCGAGTGCGCGCGCATGAGCTTCAGGTCCTCGTCGGTCGCGCCGCCATCGCCGTACCCGGTCGCGGTCTTGACCCAGTCCGCGTTCAGCTCGCCGCAGATCTCGCAGAGCTTGATCTTGTGCGCGTCCTGGAGGTACGAGTTCTCGAAGATCACCTTCACCTTCTGTCCCGCGGCGTGGGTCACGTCGATCACTGCGGCGATCTCGTCGCGCACATAGCCCCACTGGCCGCTGAGCACCTGGCTGATGTTCACGACCATGTCCAGCTCCTGGCCGCCGTCGTCGAGCGCCTGCTTGGCCTCCGCGACTTTGATCGCGGTCGTGTGCCCACCATGGGGGAAGCCGATCGTCGTGCTCGCGTTCACGCCGCTGCCTTTGAGGATCTCGGCGCAGCGCCTGAGGTAGTACGGCATGATGCACACGCTGCCGCATTGGTAGTCGACCGCGAGCTGGCAGCCGGCCTCGAGTTCGTCCTGCGGGATCGTGGGGTTCAGCAGCGAGTGGTCGATCATGCGTGAGATGTCTTCATACGTGTAGTCCATGGGGGGTCTCCTCTCAAGAATCGTAATCGTAGCCGTAATCCTAATCGTAATCTTAGTCGATGCCGCGCCACAGACACATGCACGCAGAGCTACTCCCGCCCCGCGTCCAGCGAGAGAACCACTCGCGCGGTGTTCAGCACGGTGTAAGGTTCGCCTTCGGGGCCCGTCCGATCGGGAAACGGCTGCCAAGTCTGGATCACAATATGCTCCGCGCGGCCGCCGGCCGCAAGGTAGCCGCGAAAGAACTGCACGGCCCGCTCATAGGCTTGCCGGTTGGCGACCGCGCGGTCGGGCTCTTTCATTTTGCGGTCGTGGAACGCATTGACGATGACGCCGGCTTTCACGCCTTTCGACTGCACGTACCGCTCGACCGCGAGCACGCGGCCGAAATCGAGGCCCGGCAGCCCGCGCCGCCGGGCCTCGCCCTGGACGCCGGCGAAGCCGTAGTCAATGTGGAAGTGGTCGAGTGTGAGCCCGCGGCGCTTCATCGCCCCGACCAGCGTGTCGAAGTAGTGCTCGAACCGCCACACCGGCAGCTTCTTGACCGTGCGCTCGTATTCATGGCCGTCGAGGCCCTTGACGTGGAAATAGCCGAGCGACTCGATCGCCCCAAACTTCACGCCGGGGATGCGCTTCGACATCGCCTCGAAGTAGTTTGCCTGTTCTTCGATAGTCTCCTCGAGCGTGAGGCCGCAGTCCGTGCCTTGGTACGTGCGGTGTCCCAGGTTCGTCATCACCGCGTGGTCGGTCGTGAGGTAGTCGATGCGGCCGCCCGCGTCGAGCCAACGCTTGAGGTGGCGGAACTCGCCCGCCGCGACGCGCCTACCCCACTGGCCCTTGACCGGCTTGCGCTTGCCCATGCGCAGGCCGCCGACCTCGAACGCGACCTTGAGCCCGTGCTCGCGCATGAACGCGGCCAGGTGCTTCAGTTGCGCGTCCGACAGCTCCGGCTTGGTTTTGCCCCGCGCGGGCGCGCGGGGCAAAACCATGAGGTACGACTTGAACACCTGCGCGCGGCTGAGCACGGTCGGCCATTTCGACGCATCGGTGAGCGTGCTGAAGTAGTCGTCCCGCAGCACGCGGTTGCCCTTGAAGGGCATGGGGCCGATCCAGATGCGGTCGGGTGAGACGGATGCCAGTACAGCTTCGCTGGCCAGAGCTGTCAGTCCGATAAGTAGCCAACGACCGTGGAGGGTGGTCATATGCAGAACTGCCAGAGCACAAGTAATCCAGATTGGGCGGGGGCGAGGATGACAGCATCAGGCTTCACAAGCTCCTGGGCGACCCAGCAGCAACGCACTGACGAGCGTGCTACGAGCGGCGAGGCGTGCGCTTGTAGCACGCTCGTAAGAGCGCCTCTGGCGCGGGGGACACGGCGCGACGTCGCCCCAGTGCGGGTCGTGCCGTGTCCCCATGACTTCCAAACCGTCTCTGCGAACTTGTAGCGGCGCGGTCCGCCGTGCGCCTACTTGCCCATCGCCTTCAGCGCCTGGAGGCACTTGTCGACCGCGACGAGCGGCTCGAACGCGTCGCTCTCGTACTCGACGATGTACCACTCCGTGCCGCCGGCCTCGCACAACTCGAAGCACTCGGCCCACTCGATGTCATCCTCGCCGATAATGGGGCGGAACCCGGCGCTGCGGTCTTCCTTGCCAAGCTCGACCGTGTACGGCTTGAGGTGCACGGTCGTGCCGCGGCCGGGGTACTTCTTGAGGATCTCGACGCAGTCGCCTCCGCCGGCGAGCGCGTTGCCGAAGTCGAGCTGCATCACGACCTCGTCCTTCGTGTTGCCGAAGAACGTATCCCATGGCGTCTCGACGTCCAGCTCCGTGAACTCCGTGTGGTGGTTGTGGTAGCCGGTGACCATGCCGTGCTCCGCGAGCTTGTCGGACAGCTCGTTGAAGAACTGGGCCATGTCCAGCCACTTCTGGCGCGAGTCCATGCCGGGGAGGCCGGGCACGATGACGTACTTGTTGCCGATGGCCTTGTTCAATTCGATCGTCGCGTCGAGCGTGTCGTCTTGCACGAGGTTGAACGGCGTGTGCCAGCCGCACATCTTCAGGCCGGTCGCGTCGAGCATCTTGTTGATCTCGTCGGCCGTGTGCTTGGGCGGCCCGGCGAACTCGACGCCCTCGTAGCCCATGTCGGCCACGGCCTGCATCGTGCCCATCGCGTCCTTCTCCAGGTCGTGGCGGACCGAATACAATTCCAATCCAATTGGCACTCGTGCCATGATGCGATGCTCCTCTAATGGAACGCAGGGAGAGGGGAACCAGGAAACGCAAAGGCGCCAGAGGGGAAAAAACGCAATCCGCCGTACGGCGGACGCGAAGGCGCAGAGACGCAAAGAAAGGAAGAACGGCCAGAATACGTGATCTGGACTCTCTCCGCCTTTGCGCCTCAGCGTCTTTGCGTTTCCTCCGCCTCTGCGTTAGGTGAGCAATCCGTCCTTCATCGCCAGTGCGATGCCGCCCAACGCGCCAGCTCGATCGCCGAGCAGCGACGGCTTGATCGCGATGTCGTCCGTGGGCAGCATGCCGACGCGAGAGCGGACGGTCTCGCGCACAGTGTCGAACAGCAAGTCGCCGACCGCGGCCACGCCGCCGCCGAGGACGATGAGGTCGGGATGCAGGATGGTGATGACGTTGGCGACGCCGATGCCGAGGTAGCTCGCGGCGCGCACGATGGCGCCCTTCACCGGCGCGTCGTCGGCCGCGGCTTCGGCCATCTCCTTCGTCGTGACCTTGGACGGCTCGCCGTCGGCGAGTTCGAAGAGCTTCGGGGCTTGGCCGCTGAGCATGAGGCGCACGCCCTCAGCCGTGATGGCCGGGCCGCTCGCGACGGCCTCCAGGCAACCAAAGTTGCCACACCCGCAGCGCGGGCCGTCCGCGGCCACGGTCTGGTGGCCCAGCTCGCCGGCCGCGCCGAGCGGTCGGAGGCGGAGCTTGCCGTCGATGGCCACGCCGCCGCCGATGCCGGTGCCGAGCGCGAAGAAGGCCATGGTCACGTTGGGCATGCCGCGGCCGTGGCCGAAGGCCAGCTCGCCGAGTGTAGCGGTGCGCACGTCGTTGAGCAAGTAGACTGGGCAGCCCACCTGCGGCGAGAGCAAGTCCCGCACCGGCACGTCGCGCCACTGTGTGGGCAGATTGGGCAAGAACTTCGTGACGCCGTTCTTCAGGTCCGCCAACCCGGGCACGGCCATGCCCAGCGCGGCCGGCCTCGCGCCGGCTGCGTCAGCCAGCTTGTTCGCCAGGCCCGCGACGCGATCGAGCACCGCGTCAGGCCCTTCGTAGGATCTGGTCGGCACGCTATCTTGGCACACGATCTCGCCGTCCGCGCCGGCGAGCGCGGCCTTGATGTTCGTGCCGCCAAGGTCAACGCTTGCGTAGATATCGCTCATTCAAACGCTCCTTCAGATGTCTCACGCAAAGTCGCCAAGACGCCAAGAAGAACTCCCTTCTGATCCTTCTTTGCGTCTTTGCGTCCGCCGTACGGCGGATTGCGTGAGTTCCTGCTAAGCCGGCATGAACTGCCACAGATACCGCGCGCTTTGGCGCAGCGCTTCCTTGCGCAGTTCAAGCGTGGCCTCGTACGAGCGGTCCTCGACCTCGATGCAGACCGGGCCGGTGTAGCCGACGTCGGCAAGCACGGAGAGGAACCGGCCCCAGTCCACGCCGCCGAGGCCGGGCAGCTTGGGGATGTGATACTCGAGCGGCGTCGCGAGGATGCCTACGTCGTCGAGCTTGCAGCGGTCGACGCGGCAGTCCTTCGCGTGCACGTGGAAGATGCGGTCCGCGAACTCGCACAGCGGCGCGACGTAGTCCATCTGCTGCCACAACAGGTGCGACGGGTCGTAGTTGAGCCCAAAACTCTTGCTCGGGATCTCCTCGAACATGCGACGCCACACTGCGGGGCAGTGCGCGAGGTTCTTGCCGCCGGGCCATTCGTCGCGGCTGAAGAGCATGGGGCAGTTTTCGATGCCGATCTTCACGCCGTGGTCCTCGGCGAACTTCACGAGCGGCTTCCACACCTTCTTGAACCGCGGCCAGTTGGCGTCGACCGACTGGGTCCAGTCGCGGCCAATGAAGGTGTTCATCTGGCCCACGCCGAGCAGCTCCGCGGCGCGGATGACCTTCTTGATGTGCGCGACCGCGACCTTTGCCTCGGCTGCGTCCGGCGCGAGCGCGTTGGGGTAGTAGCCCAAGCCGCTGATGCTCACCCCGGCCTCGCCGAGCATGTCGTTCACCTTCGCCGCTTCGGACTTGGTGAACTTGGAGCAGTCGATGTGCGTGATGCCCGCGTAGCGCCGCTCCGCCTTCCCCTTGGGCCAGCACATCAGCTCGACGCACGCAAAGCCTTCGTCGGCCGCGAATTGCACGACCTCTTCGAGTGACAAATCCGGCAAGATTGCACTGACAAATCCGAGTTTCATGGTGGTTCTCCTATCTGTGACATGGTCGTTCGCTCTCGACGAACGCCTTGTTGTGTAGTTTCTGTATGGAAACTCACTTGCAGGACGCCCTCTCCACAGCCGCAATACGCGCGAACAGCATCGTAGTACCCGAATGCGAGTTTGCGGTAGTTCTCGCGTTTGGACATGGTCGGTCTCATCGGACCGCCTAAAGGCGGGACTCCGAACAGCAGCCCGCGAAGGACAGCCCCCTACTTGGCCCAGTTCTCAAGCTTCAGCTTCTTGACGCGGCGAAACTCGGCGACGTTGTTCGTGACGAGCACGCCGGCGTTCGCGAGCACTGTGGCTGCAATGATCATGTCGTTGGCGCCGATGGGCTGGCCGGCTTTCTCGAGCATATGGCGGACCTTGGCGTACGCGTGCGCCGCGGCCGCGTCGAATGGCACAATCTGGAACGGGAACATGAACGCGAGCACCTTCTCGGTGTTCTCCTTCACGCGCTGGCTCTTCTCCGCGCCGAACAGGAGTTCCGCCATGACGATGGCCGGGATGCGGACGTCGCTGGGCGCGCACGCGCTCAGCTTCTGCCGGAGTGACGGGTGCATGCCCTTGAGGAAGTAGATGCAGGTGTTGGTGTCCAGGAAATAGCTCATAGCTTCTCCCGGGGTGCGCCGGCGTCCGCTGCAATGGGGTCAGGCGCGGCGAACGTGTCGTCCGAGATGGCGCCGTAGAGGTCGAAATAGCCATCGGGCCACTCGCGCTTGAGCGACTGCACGAGGTTGTTGCGGATCCACTTGGACACGCTGACCTTGCTGATCTTGGCCGCTCTCTCGACCATCTTCAACGTGGCCTCGTCGAGGTAGAGGGAGAGTTGTGGCATGTGAAATCCTCCTGGCTGAATCCACACATATTATCAAACATATGTCGAAAGCTGTCAATGACACGCGAAGCTCCTCGGAGACCTGCCCCCCCCCACGTATCGCCGCGGAAACTTCACGACCGTGGTGAAGTGGGGAGACACCGCGTTGCACACGCGTGCGCGGCCGACTTGCGACAGCACGTGGATCGCGTCCCGCATCTCGTACCCATATTCGCCTTCCAACCACTTCACCATGCACACCCAGCCGATGCGCAGGGCCGTGTCCAAGGGCCGCGCGCTCGCGACGGTCATGAGCCACTCGTCATTCACAATGCGCGGCCACTCGATTGCGCGGCCCTTGACCACGTCGCAACGGAAACGTACGCGCGCGCTTGTTTCGATCGCGCCGCCCGCGATCTCTCCGTCGCCTTGCGCGGCGTGGGGGTCGCCAAACATGAGCAGCGCGCCGGGTGCGTTCACCGGCAGGTGCACGTCCACGCGGCTGCACACTTCCGGGCAATCGAGGTTGCCGCCGTGCCGGCCCGCGTCGACCGTGTGGATCGACTCGCCAAACCGCGGCGCAACGCCGATGCAGCCGAGGAACGTGTGCAGCGGGATCTCCACCGCGCCGACGCGGCTGTCGGGCAGGTCCAACCGGCCCACGTTGCGCTCCAGATCGAGATCCCAGTCGTAGCGCCGGCCTGTGATGGGCGGCTTCAGGCCCGTGGGCCCGACAAACTGCATGTCGTCGCCGAGCGCGGCGAGATGGTTGTGCACCGCGCCGAACCCCGTGGGCCGGTCCGGCTCGACCGCGTCCAAGTACACCACAAGCGTATCGCCCACATCGACTCCCTCCACATAGAACGGCCCGGTGAGGGGGTTGTATGCGAGCAGGCCTTCCCCCGCTTGGCGCCGCTCCCGCGGCAACTCGTTGCCGTCCTTGTCGCCGTTGCTCGAATCGAGGCAGAGGGTGTCGATCGGCTGC
>JAJRTI010000786.1 GCA_024278415.1 Planctomycetota bacterium
GAGCGCGCTTCAGCGCGGCTTCTCGATTCCATGACGCCAGGAAGAGAAGCCCTGCTGAAGCAGGCTGATTCTGCTTTGGGAGATGGCCATCGTGACCACCAGATGAATCTGGTGGCAATCAGACAGGCCAGCTAAAGCTGGTCAAGGAGTGCGCGGTTGCTCATGCGCCGTAGATTTCGCGGGCGAAGTGATCCTTAAGTGAATGGCATTGGGTACGCCCTGCCATCCGTGGGGCTCCTCCGATCTCAGTGGTTGAAGCCAGAGGCCGCGCGAGGCCAGCAAAACATCCGCGGGCGATCAGACGTTGCGATTGCCGATGAACAGCTCCAGCGCCATGCAGAACAGCGCGGCGAGGAACAGGTAGCGCCACAGGTCTGGCGGCAGGTCGCCGTCATGAGCCTGCACGTCCGCGGCCTCTTCCACAGCGACGGCCTGCGTTGCGGACTGGCGGCTCAACTCCGCCACGCGGCGCTCACCGGCATACGCGAGGTCGGACTCGACCGTGTCCAGCACCGCGGCGAATTGCCAAACCGGCACGCGGCGCTTGCCCTGGCCCATCACCGCGTCAACCGTGTGCCTACCTGGTTTGTCCACACCGTAGATCACGGTAACGTCCCCTCGGGCCACTTCGATCTTGTGCTCCTTGCCGTCCGGCCCCTTCACCACGAGCGCCGAAGCCTGGCTCAGCAGATCCCTCGGCACTGGCACCGGCTCCCCGACTTTGAACTGCGCCAATTCAGTCGACTTGCGCGCGGACAGATACTTCACGAGTTGCTGCACGAACGGCAAGTAGACCATGCGCTTGGGGAAGTTCGTCCACGTCGTGCCGGCAGTGGACGCGATGAGCACGCACTTGCCCTCCCCGAACTCCCGCTCCACTACGGCAATCAATCCGTTATCGAACTTCGCCAGCACCTTGGCCTCCTTGCACTCGGCCGTATCCAATTTGAATGCGCCGGTGAAGCGCGGGACCGTGAGGTCGCCGCTCAACGGTTTGGCGAACAACTCGAACACCGGGTGCGACATGTCGATGTCGTCGAGGTGCAGGTACTCTTGCCCCTTCCCAAGCGTAGCCACGATATCCACGAGCCGTGCCGGCAGCACGCCGGTCCCCTTGGCATAAAGGAGCTTGTTGTAGATGACCGGTTCCACGTGCGGGCCAAGGAACACGAGCAACCCGCCGCCTGAGCGCACGTACTTCGCGAGGTGGTCGGCTTGCGCTTGGGTCACGCCTTCCACGTCGGCCAGCACGAGCACGTCGTACCCAAACGCACTCGTCTTGCCGAGTTGGTCGGCCTCGATGAGTTGCGTGCGGATGGTGGAGATGCTCTTCATGTTCTCCGCAGTCGGGTCGAGCGCGGTGCGAAGGTAGAAGGTCTCCTGGAAGTACGCCACGTCGGCGACCTTGTTCTCCACGCACAGCACGCGCAGCGGCCGGCCCTGGGCCACCACGCAGTACCCGCTGTTGTCGATGGCGAGCCCGTCGTTGGGCCGCACGCGCACCTCGCACGCGAGCGTCGGCAAGTCGGGGGCCGGGAACCGGAACGCGGCCTCACGAACTTCGTGCGGCTTGAGGCGGAGCGCTTTCTCGGCCCGCGGCTGGCCCTCCACGAACAGCGTCGCGCGCACGCCCTCCTCCGCGTCGTCGGAGTAGTTGGCCACCCGCGCCAGCATGTTGATCTTCTCGCCTGGCGTAAACGCATCACGCGTGCTGCGAAACTCCAGGACCGCGAGATTGGTGGCGTCGCGCACGGCCAAGTCCGCGGTCTTGATCTTCACGTCCGCGGGCAGCTTGGCCAGCACGTTCCCGACGTATCCCCACGTGGAGCCTTGGAAATCGGAGAGGACGAACACAACCTTGTGGTCCGCGCCCGAGCCTTTGAGCAAAGCCACGGAGCGCTCCAGGCCGTCGGCCAACACGCCCGTGCGAGCGCTCAGCTTCAGCCCCTTGAGCACATTGCGCACGACGCCAAAGTTGGGGGTGAGCCGCAAGGCCGGGGCCTGCGTCTGCGTGAGGAGCACAATGCCCACGCGATCCCCGCCTTTGCACTTGGACAGCGTATCCAAGGCGCGATCGATGGCCGCTTCGAAGCGCGTCTCCCGCTCGTGGCGGTATCCCATGCTGTACGAATCATCGACCAACAGCACGATATCGCTCTGCCCCGCGAGGCCGAATGCAGACAGGTTCCGGCGCAGAAACGGCCGCACAAACGCGAGCGTGATAAGCGCGACGATCGCGATGCGCAGCAGCAGCAAGAGCAACTCACGAAACTTGATGCGGTTGCTCTTCAGCACGGCCGAGGTGAGAATAAACTCGATGCTGCTGAAGTGGATTTGCTGCTTCCGCGCCTTGAAGAGGAAGTGGATGATGATCGGCACGGAGACCGCGGCCAGCGCGTAGAGGAAAGCGGCATTGACAGCGGATAGTCCGAACATGGTGCGCGGAACGCCTCAGTTGATGGCCGGTGCGGGCGGCCAGTACAAACAACAATGGCGGAGCCGGGTGGGGCTCCGCCATTGTGCAGTGGGCTGGCCGGTAAGTCAAGCCGCCTAAGCGGTGACGATGTTGACGCGGCGGCGAGTGCCGAACTCGACCTTGCCGGCCGACTTGGCGAACAACGTGTAGTCTCGGCCCATGCCGACGTTGGCGCCGGGCTTGAACTTCGTGCCACACTGCCGGACGATAATCGAGCCCGCGGTGACTTCTTCGCCGCCGTAGCGTTTCACGCCGCGGTACTGGGGGTTGCTGTCGCGCCCGTTCCGGGACGAGCCTTGGCCTTTCTTGTGAGCCATGGGAAATCTCCTCTGGTATTAGCTGACCGCGATCTCAGTGATCTGCACGCGTGTGCCTAAGGCGCGGAAGCCGGTCCTTCGGCGGTAGCGCTTGCGCCGGCGCGCCTTGCCAATGAGCAGTTTGGGGCCCTTGGCGAGGCCTTGCACCTTCGCCACGATCTTCGCGCCTTCCAGATACGGCGCACCTACGCGGGTGCCGTCGTCTTGGTGGAACAGCAGCACTTTGTCAAATTCGAGCGTCTCGCCGGCCTCGGCGCTACGATGATCGAGAACGATGGAGTCGCCTTCGCTCACGCGATACTGCCGGCCGCCATCTTGGAAAACCGCATACATGATGTTCAAGCTCCTTCAGGTTCATAAGGCAAGCGGAACAGTTTAGCAGCTTTTCCCTTTGGCCGCAAGAGCGGTGTGCGGCTAAAAGCTTTTGACCCCGTGTCCCGGGGAACCTATAATCTTGGGTTCGCATATGGGCGGCCAAGTTCTGTCTATTAGCGCCGCACCTTAGATGCGCGTTTCGCGCTCGCTGTAACCGCATGCGCCAGCATGCGGGCAGTTTTCGAATCGCCTGAGCCCACGCCCGCATGCTGGCGCATGCGGCTACGCGCCACGCGGCGCCGCACCCCTTCGGTTTAGTACCATGCGCAAGGCCGCCATCTTCGCCAATGCAGCAGTGCTCGCCGCGGCCGTGGGCTGCCACTCGCTCTCCAACGACGCGTCCCCGCCCGAATACGTCTATGCCCATGGATTCGTCGATCACGTGGCCGCCACTGGACCGGAATTGGCGCGGGAACTCGCCCTCTTCCGCGCCCAACAAGAAGCGGCCAAGCTCCAAGCCGTGCGCGGCATCCAGTTCACGTATCGACAACTGGGCAACCCCGAGTCGCTCACGCTGGACTTTGTCGGCCAAACCAAAGCCGCAGTGGCTGGATCCAAGCGCGTGGGCGACAGCCTCTGGGTGGCCGTGCAAGTCCAACGCAGCGCGGACGTGCTCACGCTCATGGAGGGCATGCCCGTGGCCCGCGCCACCGCCACGGTCAGGCGCGAGCCGCTCGGCGAAGCATACAACCAAGCGCTCCGCAGCGCCCTGGCTCAGGTGATTGAGAGATTCGCCGCCAAGTCCAACGTGGCGCAGGCGGAACCGCTTCATGGCAGGCTGACCCTCGTCTCGCTCGATGTCGCACCGGCCACGTTCGGTGGCCTGCGAGTCGCCGTTGAGGCCAACGTGGACTTCGCCACTTCCACGCAGGCCGGGGACTCCGCGACTCTGTCGCTCGAACAAGCCCAGCGTTTGAGAGAAGCGGGTGACAAGCAAGCCGCGGCCGCGATGCTCCGCGAGTTGATCAAGCGCACACCGACAGTAGCGAAGTACTACGAGGAACTGGGCAACGTCTACTGCGACATGGAGCAGTTCGGCCAGGCCTGTTGGGAATATGGCATGGCCGCGAGCTTCGACCCCACCAATCCCGAGTACCACCTAGCCATGGGCGAGGCTTATCAGTTCATGGGGAATCGCAAGGAGGCCGAGCGCGCCTACGCCAAGGCGATCCAAGTCGACCCCACCTGCGCCGCGGCAAGGACGGCCCTGAGACTGCTGCGCACCCCGACCAAGCCGGCTTCCGCCCAGCCTTAGTGCCTTAGCCATCCGGAACTGGTATGGAAAACAAGATGTTGCGTGGTGTGCGCGCACTCTTGGCAGGGTATTCCGTATTGCGTATTCCGTATCTCGAATC
>JAJRTI010000063.1 GCA_024278415.1 Planctomycetota bacterium
GAAGCTTCGGGACCGTCCGTCGGAACGCTAAGGCGTTCCGCTCCGGGCATCTCCGCACCACGCGGAGCTGCAACAGCCTGAGACTCTATCGCGCCGCCTTGAGAATAAACAACCGCGTGTCCGCGTCCGCGGGCAACTGGAGCGTCAGGTCCGGCTTGCCATCGAAATCGCGCAGGACAACATGCCTGGGTTTCCCTCCGTGGATGCGCATCGGGTCATACGTTGCGATGACGTGATACGCACCGCACTTCACGCGGCGCACAACTGGCAGGAGCTTGCCGAACTGTTCCTGCGCGGACACGTCAACCTTGACCTCGCCCTGCTTCAGCAGAAACTCAACGGCCTTCGCCAACGCGAGCCCTTCGACCATCGCCGCGACCGGCTCAGACTTCGGCCGAAGATGCGGCAACAACTCTTGCCGCGCGATCGCGTACACCGGCTTGTCCTCTGTGAGCCCATACTTGCCGCGAGGGTTGTCCTTCTCCACGAGTTGGAACTTGACTTGCGCGGGGCTTTCCCCTGCTCGAAGATGCAGCACGTCGTATCTCTCGAACGCTTTGCCTGCGAGTTCGAACTCCTCGCCCACCATCGCGAACTCGCCTGGCTTCGTGCTCGGAACATGGTGGTTGCCCTTGCCCGACCAGTTCCACAGCACCATGCCATCACAGCCGGTGAAGAAGCACATGGCCGTCATGGCCCGCACGTCCTCGTTTGCGATGGGCTGGTTGCGCCACCACCGCTGCCCCGCGCCGCCGCCGTGCAAGAGCGTCCAGTAGTAAGGCCGCACGGGCTTGTGCGTCGCCTCTGAATTGACGAGCGCCATGTTGAGGTCGATGTTGGCAAGCGTGTACGCGACGTTCGCTGGCTTCCAATAGAAACAGTAGACCGACGGGTTGAGGATGTCCACGGCTTGGTAGACGCGCTTGCCAAACGCGTTCCACGCCCAATCGGTTGCGGGGTCCAGCTTGACCTTGTCCAGCCCGAAGAAGCGCCGGCCGAACGGCTGCCATCCGTACAAACTGATGTGGCTCCACCCGGCTCGCCGAGCGGCCTCGACTGGAGCGACGTACGTCTTGGCGTACCCGTCATAGTATTTCTTCTCGAAGGCTTGCCGCGTCGCGGCGTCCGCGTCCCTGGGGTACCACGGCATGCCGCGCAGCTTCTCCGGCGAGGGCCGCGGGTGCTCCATGTCAATCATCAATTCGTCGTAGCCTTCGTTGGCCTTGAAGACGTGCTCCTTGTCGAGCAGCCCAGCCACGTCCATGTCCACCAATTGGTCGTAGCGCAACTCGCCCAGCCCGTGCTTAGGCAACCACTTGCGCCAGTCCACGAAGCCGCCCCACCGCAGCCACTTCGTGCCCTTGGGCGCGTGTGTCCAGTCCTTTGGCTTCCGGTTGTACGGATAGAGCACATTGAAGCCATGCGCAGACGCGTAGTCCTGCATGTCGAAGTTGTGCCAGCCGCCGTAGCTGAATTCGCAATTGAAATAGCGAAACCGAAACGGCTTGATGCCCTTAGCGACGTAAGGCGCGGCATCGGGCCCAAAGCCATCCCCCATGCGCTTGTCATACGCTTTGGCCGGCTTGCCGAGGACCGGCGCGTGGTCGTCGAGCACAACGCCCCGGAGCTTGGCTGCGGTCAACGCTTGCGCGGGGTCGAGGCGAAGCAAGCCGCGTTCGGGAAGGCTCACCACGGCGAAGCCCTTCACGCGGCTCACGAGCTTCTCGACTTGCGCATCGGCCTGGCCTGGCGTTGGCGCGGCAAAGCACACCGGCCACGTGAGAGTCAACAAGACGACGATCGAGCGACGCGTGGGGCGAGACGGCACAGCAAGTCTCCTTCCTTGGGGATCACGACGGCCAATCTTGGTGGCCACATCTTAGCGGCATGCACGATTGCTGCCAAGTGTCAGAGCAAGATCTCCGTCCCTGATTCATGCACAGGGGTATCCACTTCGTGCATTTCCCCCTGTCACAACCCAAACATCATCGATTACTGGTGCGAACGTCTGTCACCCTGAGGGCCACGATTTGTCACCGGCATGACCACAACAGCCTCCTTCAGACGCTTAGCCGTGCATTCCAGCTCCACCCACTGCCGCGTCACTTTGGGGCATAACCACTTCCGAACCGCGATGTTGCACCGCGCAAGAACGAATGCGCCCTGTGTGCTGCGCTGCGGGGCAGCCGGCATGTCGGTTGCTAAAAGGCTCTCACCGTGATGGGCGAGGTTCCTCGCCACCTTACTGACCTAGCTTGCCTCTTACCTTCTTGAGATACGGCAATGAGCGACAGGGCCAACTGCGCGCATGGAGTCACACTCGTCGAAGTTGTGGTGATGACTGCGATCTTCGGCGTGCTTGCAGGGATGCTTATGCCAGCGTTCGCTCGGGCAAAGGAGAAGCACCTCCGCGCTCTATGCGAGAACAACCTGCGCCGAATCTCCCAGGCGATCGATATCGCCAAGAGCGACAAGGGGGCTCGCCCCCCCTGGCTCTCTTGCCTCTACGGCACCTATCTTCCGGAATCTTCCGTCCTCGTGTGCCCCGCGGACCAATCGTTCGGCAAGGATGGGGCCGTGCCGGACCGCGCGCCTTTCACGGACGTTGGCGCGCCGCAGTTCACTGAGGCCGACGACACCATCGCCAACAAGGCACGCGAAGACGTGCGCGCCAAGCGCAACGCGGAGGTGGCCGCTTGCAGCTATCTCTACGACTTTAACAACGCCGAGAGTTCGTGGTGGGCAGGGGGAAGCTACCCCGACCAAAACGCGGATGGCATCGTCTCGTGGCGTGAAGTGCGGGAACAAGTGGATATGAAGGGACTCCAACCGGACGGCACCTACGCCTCAGCAAAGGCCTTTGGCGGGCATGTGCCGGTCGTGCGCTGCTTCCACCACGTGGTGAAGCGGTTTGATGGCTCCGCCCCCGTCCTGAATCTCGCAGTCGAGGATCGCAATGTCTACGTCAGTGGCCCGTTCAAAGACGACTGGAAGGCCAGCAGCCGATCGAACTAAGCCTAGGGCGCCCAGGAAGGCGAGCAAGGATCGCGTGCCCCTCAAGGAGGTTGCGGATCTGCTCATCACCTATGAACGCCTCATCGAACCCCTAGGCCTGAGCCTGGACCGGGCCGCGTTGCGCCGCCACACCGCGAAGGCAGCGGGATACCGGGGCCCCACGAAGACCGTGTTCAGCGAAGCGCATGCGGCCAAACATCCTACCCATAGTGCGCCGGCCTGTATCAAGGCTGCGCTCGACGAGTTGACAGATGGCGCCACGAAGCTGATCCGCTCAAAGCTCAATGGCGCCTTGCCCAAGAGCAAACGCCCCATCACCCCGGCCGTCGTGTCCGCCGCGCTGGCGAAGGTTGCCCAGGAAGATCGCCAGGCGATCGCCTGCGCGCTGCTCGACAGTGAGCACGGCAAGTTTGTGCGCCGGCCGGAAATCCCCATCGAGGAATTCCGCAAGCTCTTGAGCCAGTATGCCCAGGGGCAGACCCTCGCGCGCAAGGCGCTCATCGAACACCTAGGCCGCGAACTGCACAAACGCGGCATCGATATGTCGTTCGACACCATCGAGGAGCGCTTCCGGTCGAACACGACCGTCAAGACCATGCCCGCATGCGTGGTCGAGATCATCCAAGGCTTGGACGACAGCTTCCGCACGGGCTTGGTTCCCATCGAGCACATCTGCGGCGACACAGATCCACGCGAATGGCTGGAAGAGCGCCGGCAGCGCTACTTCTTCAAGAGCGCCAGCGCCATGCACCAAGCGATTGCCGCCGCCACCGGCCTGCGCTATGACAGCGTGCACAAGGCGCTGGGCAGCCGCAAACCAGCGAAGCGGATTCAAAGAGACGTGGTCGAGTGCTTCAACACTTGGGAGAAGCGCTTCCAGGGCGGCGAGGATTTGGAAATCCCGGAGGAGTATCAAGGCGTTCCCATCGCTCGCGTTCGGATCATGATCGCCCGCCTGCGAGAGCGCTACGGCAGCACAAAAAAGGTCAAGGCCCTTCTCGCCTCGGAACTGGGTGTCAGCGCGAGTTGGGTGCAGCGCTACATGGCCGCGTCCCCGCGGGTGAAGCATATCCCCATGGAGTACTACGGCCGAATCGTCAAGCTCGCCGAAGGGCCGTTGAAGCACACCGGCGAGTCTTACCTCAAGGACGATCAGACACGCGAGCTGGCGCAGACCATCTGCGAACGGGCGAACAAAGCGTTGGCTAAAGCTCAGAAATCCGGCTCTGCGGAAGACAAGGCGCTTGACCATTACAAGAAGCTCAGGCTCCGCCTGATCGAGGTGCTGAAGCAGCGCCGCACCGCGCCCGACTCGTCTAAGGTGGAGGCCGACGACTGATCGGCTCCGCTCCCGCCCATTCCGCAATCGTCCCCCAAGGCCTGGCACAACGCCAGGCCTTTCCTTTTCCTTGGCGCTCCTAGGACATGTGTTGCCGGAGCGTCTCCCGGGGGGCGAACTGGGAAAGGACACGATCGCGTCCATGCCTCCGTGCACCCATCCTTGTCATCGACCCATGACGCGGCCCATACCCCTAAACGCACACAATCCCCTTGGGGCTTAGCGGATAGGCAAGCCCGCCGTTCTCGGCAGATTGAAGTGGGAAGGTCTGATGCATGCGCTCAGTCGGCCACGTCGAGCAAGTACTCAGGCTCAGGGCTGTCACCAAACAACTCCATCTCAATCTCGCTCCGGGGATCGAGGATGAGCTTGCGGTAACGCTCCTTTATGAGTTCTAGCCGCTGCTCTTTCATCTTCTTCCGCTGGGCATCTGTCATCTTTCGGGACATCTTTCGGGTACTCCTGGAATTCAGCGATTGTCAAAAAGACCACTATTATACGTGTAGCAGGCTTGGAGTCAAGAAGAAATCACACTTTTTTCGCCGTCCTTTTTCGGCGCCTTCAGCCACTCCATCAAGCCTGCTCTGCCGCGCCACCATTGCCCGAGCGGGACAACTTGAGGCCCTCCCCAGCTTCAGCTACAATGCCGCTGTCATCTCACTATTGGGTGCAGGTCTGAACGTACGTAGTAAACTGGGCGTTCATTCCCGTGGTGCGCCGGCGCAGAATGCACATGCGCCGAAGGCGCATCACAACATAGCCCAGTGCAAGCTCGTTCGGTCGCGCCAGCGGGCGAACGAGCGC
>JAJRTI010000787.1 GCA_024278415.1 Planctomycetota bacterium
CTGTATCGGTTCCAGTTCGAACGCGTGAAGGCCCTCGCCCAGCGCACGCGGGAGCGCGTGCAGGCGATCCATCCGGACGCGATCTTCGGCGTCATCATCTGGCGCGACGCACTATGGCACAAGGGCATCGCGGCGGGATTCGCGACCGAGCGCACGCCGTTCTTCGTAGGGCCGGAATCGACGTATCCCGGGTCGTTCGACGCGGAGTTCCTGAGGCTCCGGGACGAGATACGCCAGCAGGCCAACGTCCCGATCCTCTTCGTGCCCGGCCTGCGCTTCGGCCTGGAAGGCAAGCCGCCGGCCGTGCCAACGGAGCACATGAAGGTGCTGCCGGGCAATCTCTACCGCCGCGCCATCCACACGCAGGGCTACTGGTTCTGGGCGCTCACGCGCATAGGCCAAACCCCGGAGCAACGCAAGCCGTTCTTGGATCTGCTGCGCCAAGTCAACGGCGAGTTGGACAAGTCTCTCGCGTCGAACGGCCAGTACGAATCGCCATTGAAGCCGGCGCCGCTGCCCACGGGCGAGCCGCCGGGCTTGCAGGAGTTGCTCGTGGACGCGCGCACGTGGCGCCCTGTGCCGGCGGCCGCGTTGCCGGCCAACGCCCCGGCCGCGGTCCCGGTCTGTCTGCGCGGCCTCCACACGTTCGTCATGCGCGCTAAAGCGGGTGACACGCTGTCGCTGCACGTGCGCAACCGGCAGCTTGGCCGCTACACCGCGCCCACGGCTTGCACGTTTTACCGGCCCGATGGCTCGGCCATTCGGCTCGCCGACATCCCGTTGGGGCAGGCCCGGCGCCTGAGCTATGCGGCCGACCAGTCCGGCGTGTGGGTCGCCGGCGTCACGTCCCACAACAATGCCTTCTTCGTGCTGCCCGACACGCGCGGCGCGGTGCTCTTCGAGCGGGGCCGTTTCCGGCTATCGGGAGACGCGGGCAGCGGCCCGTATCGGCTGTTCTTCTACGCGCCCAAGGGGACGGAGCGTTTCGGGCTCTCGCTGGCCGGCTACGGCCGCGAGTGGGCCACGTTTCGCGTGTTCAACAATGCCGGCGCGTGCGTGCTGGAGGAGCGCCAACTGAAGACGCAGGTGCGCAGAACCGTCCCGACGCGCGGCCATGCGGGCAAGGTCTGGTGGATCGAGACGAGCGGCATGATCGACGACTTAAGCTTCGCGCTGGAGGGTATCCCGAACATCGTGGCGCTACGGCCGGGGGATCTGGTGGCGCCGCGGGAATGACGACAGACCGTCGCTCACCTTAGCTTGACCAGCTTGCCCTACAGAAGTGCCACGAACTCGTCCCGGGTCATCTCGCAGTCGCGCAGGATCTTCCCGAGCAGGCCCGGACCGATATTCTCGCCGCTGTGCACAGGCACGACCGTCGCCCTGCCGTCCTCATGTCTGAGGAAGTGATGGCTTCCCTTGGTGCGGACCAGCGCAAAGCCCGCCTTGCCCAGCGCGCGTATCACCTGCCGGCCCCGCGGCCGCGGCAAGCGCGTCATGACGCCACCCTAATGCGCTGCACACCGATGAACTTCGGCGACTCTGGCGCGTCGTCGTACACCTCCAAACAAAGGTCGATTGCTTCCCGTACGCGCTCCATCAGCGTGTCCAGAGACTTCGCCTGCGTGTGGCAACCATGCAGCTCCGGCACTGACGCCACGTAGTAGCCATCCGCATCCTGCTCGATGATGACATTGAAGTCCCTGGCCATCTTATCGCACTCCTCTCTGCAAGACTAGGCGCTCAGCATGGTGTCGACCCCCGAAAAGCTCCGGTATGCTAACATGACCGCTTCGGCATGACAAGGAAGCAAGCCTGCCCAACAGGAGACCCCCCCCCCAGCGTGATCCGCACCACAAGACTCCTCTCACTCGCCCTCATCGGATCCATCGCCAGGGGCCAAGACACCAAGCGCAACGACTGGTACTGGCTCTCCATCGTCAACCGGAGGATCTGGTGGGGCCGCGGGAGTAGCGCCAGACCGAGCGCCTGCTCCCAAGGCCGGGGCGCAAGTCGTCGCTCTTGCGCGCGTGACGCACCGACAGCCATACAAGAATACGGGAATCGTAAAATATAGGGAGTCGGGCAGTTAATGCCTTGACCATCCGGAACCGCGAAGAAAAACAAGAAGTTGCCCGCCCGGAGCGGACGGCCTTCGCCGTCCGCTCCGGGGTTGCGGGCGAAGCCCGCCTTGTCACCAACGGGGACAATTGCTATCGTTTATTCCTTGGACTTGTGCAGCCGCCAAGGCCAAGCCCTGGAGGGTGCGCAAGGTCCACGTGTACACATGTGAACGGATGCTCCGTCGGCTCGGGCATGTGTGGTAGGGAGAGAAGTGCATGCGTGATGGCGTGTATGCGTCGGCAGAGGAACTGCGGCAAAAACTCGTCCGCCTGGAAGAAGACGCGGCGTTCTACCGCGGGATTCTCGAGCTGGCTCCGGACATCCTCTACGAACTGGACGCCGAAGGCCGGCTGGCGTTTGTCAGCCGCGCGGTCGAGCAGTTGGGGTA
>JAJRTI010000064.1 GCA_024278415.1 Planctomycetota bacterium
AGGGGGTGGGGCACCGCGCTCAACCGACCCAGGGTAGCGAGCTTCGCTCGCAACCCTGGGCTGGAGGACGGAATCCCGTTGGGATTCCTGGTCCCCGGCGCCCGCCGCAGCCATCCTTGAAATGTGGGTAAAGAGCAGGGCGAAGCCCTGGGTAATGGTCCGCCATCAGGCGCCCCAAGCCTTGAACGGGCGTGACGTTCCGTGCTACATCCGGAACGCGGCCTTGACCTCCTGCTTGCTCAGCACCACGAGCGCCCAGATGCCCACCGGGAAGCCCAACAGGCAGCAAGGGGACACGCACGGCACGAGGGCAAGGATGGCTGACGTCATCGCAAACCCATAGGCTTGGAGGTTCTTCATCTTGATCGCGCCCAGTAGCACGATGACGCCGATGAGGATGCCGATCACATTGAAGATGATCCCCAAGCCACCCGAAAGCGCTTGGAAGGCCTGCATCTCTTGGGGCATCTCCCCGAACTGCGGTGCGGCGACGACGCCCATCAGGGCGAGCACGTTCCACGCCATGCCGAAGAACTGCCAGGCCATGCCGATGGCCGCGGTGATCATGAGCAAAACCGCGGGCACAGCGAGCGCGGAGTAGGCGTCGAACGCGGGCGGAGGGGGGTAAGGGCTGGGCTCCGTCATCGGGCACTCCTGTCGTGGAACCTGCTCGAGGCCGCCCCGGCAAGGGGCGAGCCGCCATGCCGATGGGCGGGCATGATACCCCGGCCGCTTCGCGCTGGCAAGCCTATAGTTTGCCCGGCTGCCCCAATCGCAGCCACCGCGTCAAGTCGGCCGTTGTCCACTCGAGGATGCGGTCGGCCACCGTGATTTCACACCGGTCGACCACGTGGATCGCGTTCACGCGCAGCGTCAGCACGCGGCTGTGGCGGTTGCCGAGGCTCATGAAGTAGTAGCGGACCGTCCACTCTTTGGTTTCTCCCGGGTGCAGCGTCTCGCAGTGGTCGTACACGTAGAACGTGACGCTTCCATCCTCGGCCACCTGCGTCAGTTGGATCTCGCTGGGGTGGATCATGTGGGGCAGTGCGCTCAGATACACCGACTGGATGCCGTGGAATGACTCCTCGCCGCTGCCCTCCTCTGCATCGTAGAAAAAGTCTTTTCGCATCACGACCGCCACGTCGTCGTCCACCTCTTCCTGCACCACGACATGGCCATCGTCCCTGATGCGGAACGGAACGTGCATGGGGCCGCAGGACACGCCATTGCTCTTGCCGCCGCCATCGAGGTTGTTGAGTTGGCTCACGTACGTCACGTCGAGCAGCACGAGCTGATCGGCCGGCAGTGCGTTGCGTACCTCGCCGATTTGCTCGATCTTGTCCGTCGTGAGCAGGTGCGCGTTGCCGAGGTCGTCGATGAAGTCCGGCGACGCGAAAGTGTTGTGGTTGACCGTCCCCTCCTCGAGGTACGCGTCGAGGAGATACTGCCGAATGACCCCGTCTCGGAAGACCATCGTCACGATGCGCTGGCCGAGCACTTGCTCCACGAAGGGGCGGCACCGCGGGTTCCACGTGTGGCCGCAGGCCACGACCATGGCGTCGCCGCGTTCTTCAATGGGGATGACCCCAAACGTGACCGCTTCGACAGGGGAGAATCGGCGCAACAGCTCCGAGTTCTCGATCGCCTCGTCAAGCACTTCGGTTCGTTCGCAGCAGGTCATGGAGTCTGGCCCATCAGTTCGCGGATCTTCGCCTGCGCGTTGCCGCTGGCCATAAGAGACGTGCCGACTTGGATCGCGTCGACGCGCGTGGCTTCGAGGCGCGCCACGTGCCGGCGCTCGGTCATGCCGCTTTGGCTCACGAGCACCTTTGGCTCTGGGTGGCCCTCGGCCCCCGCCACCTTTGCCCCCGGGTGGCCTTCGGCCCCCGCCACCTTGCCTTCAGGCACGAGCGGCAGCAGGCGTAGCGTGGTGTCCATGTCGATCTGGAGCGTCCAGAGGTCGCGGTTGTTGATGCCGATGGCCGTTGCGCCGGCGTCGAGCACGCGTTCCATCTCTTCCGGCTCATGGCACTCCACGAGCGCCTCCATGCCGAGCGACCGCGTCAGCGCGAGGAGGTCGGCGAGTTCGCCCGCGGACAGCACCTGCGCCATAAGGAGGACCGCGTCCGCGTCGATGCTGCGCGCCTCGTACACGTGGTACGCGTCGAGGGTGAAATCCTTGCGCAGCACGGGCAGATCCACCGCGGCCTTGATCTGCGCGACGTGCGAGTCGCGGCCCCTGAAGTAGCGCTCGTCGGTGAGCACGGAGATCGCCGCGGCTCCACACTCCGCATAGACCCGCGCGATGCCGGCCGGGTCCGCATCGGGGTGGATGAGGCCCTGGGAGGGCGAGCCGCGCTTGACCTCCGCGAGGAGCTTTAGCGGCCCGCTGCCGCGGCGCAGCCGCGAGGCGAAAGTGCGCGCCGGCTCCGCGTCTGCGCACGCGGCCTTCACGTCCGCGAGCGGCCGCGCCACGCGGCGCTGTGCGAGTTCCTCACGTTTGTATTTGATGATCTCGGCAAGCATGTTTGGTGCGGGGACACGATGCGATCCGCCTGCGCCGGCTTCCGCATCGCGTCCCCAGACAGCGGCTAGGGCTTGAGCCGGATGATGTCCATGCAGGTGGCAAAGACGATGAGCATGCCGAGGAGCGCGAGGCCGACGCAGTTGGCCCAGTGCTGCACGCGTTCGGGCACGGGCTTGCCCTTGAGCTTCTCGATGACCACGAACAAGAGGTGGCCGCCGTCGAGCACAGGAATAGGAAGCGCGTTCAGCACGGCGAGGTTCACGCTGATGATACCCAAGAGGTAGAGCAGCTCGGTGAAGCCTTCCTTCGCCTTGTAGTAGGAGACCTGCACGATCGTGCCAATGCCTCCGATGTTCTTGCCGGCCACTCGGCGCGTCAGCAGACTGCGGATGGTCAGGTACACTTGGCCCGCGCTCGAAATGGACCGGCTCACGCCTTTGGCCAGCGCCTTGCCGAAGCCGTAGCGCCTCAGGATCTTCCTCGGCTGAGGCGAGATGCCGATCCGGCCTCCCGCGTTGAGGTCCGTGGCCTCGGCCGCAATCTCTTGCACGAACTCCCGGCCGTCGCGGCGGTAGGTCAGCAGCAGTGGAGCGCCGGCGCTCGCCTTCACGGTGTCCACGAGGTCGTCCCACCGGGCCAACGTGCCGCGATAGAGCCCCATGAGATCGAGGAACCAATCCCAGCCGGAAGGGTTCTTCAGGCGCAGGCTCAGCAGCTCGTCGCCGCGCTGAATGCCGGCCGCTTTCGCGGGCAAGCCGTCGAGGACCGCATCCACGACGAGGCCGGTGTGCGGCACGATGTCGGCCAGCACGCTCGCTACCGGCTTGCCTTCGGCGAGCGCCATGGAGCCCTTGATGGCCGTTTTGCCGCGCTTCGCGGCGAAGGCCAACGCGGGCTTCTTGCAGGCCAACGCGGCCTTGATGACGTCGTTCCACCCGGCCACGTCCTGGCCATCAACCTGCACCAGCTTGTCGCCGGCGCGCAGCCCAGCCTGGCTCGCGGGGCTATCGTCGCGCACCGCCTTGATGAGCGTCTCCTGGCAACTCAAGCCGATCATGTAGCGCTTTGTCGTGGCCGGCACGACCGTGGTCTCGAAGATCTTGCCTCCGCGGTCCACCTTCAATTTGACCGGCTTGCCGGGGCTGCCGATGATCACGCGTTCCAGGTCCGCCCAGGTCTTCACCGGGCCGTTGGCTTCGATGATCTTGTCACGGACGCGAAGGCCGGCGTCTGCGGCAGGGCTTTTGCCATCGAACGCGGTAATGCTGGCGATCTCAAGCGTGTACGCCGGCTGCACGCCGATGCGGGGCCGGCCGGCGTACGCGTCGTACTCGCAGCGCACGGACTTGGTCATGGGCTTGCCGTCGCGGATGATCTCCAGCATCAGCAGTTCGCCCGGCTCGCTGAATGCGACCTTGGGCGCGAAGTCCTCGAAGTCTTCAATGGGCTTGCCGTTCAACCCCACGATCTCGTCGCCCGGCTCCAAGCCCGCCACCCAGGCCGCCGATCCGTGCTCGACCTCGCCCACGATCATGGGCGTGAACTTGACGCCGATGCTGAACGCCACGACGAACGCGATGAACGCGAAGATCAAGTTCATAATCACGCCGGCCGCGAAGACGACCGCGCGCTGGCCTGGGGTTTTGGACAGGAACTCCCACGGCTCGCCCTGGACTTCGTCCTCCACGGCCTCGCCGGCCATCTTCACGTACCCGCCGAGGGGGATTGCGGAGAGGCGGTAGTGGGTGTGGCCGCGTCGGAAGCCGAACAGCACGGGCCCAAAGCCGAGCGAGAACGCTTCGACGCGCACGCCAGCCAACTTGGCCGCGAGGAAGTGGCCCAATTCGTGCAAGAAGATGAGCAAGCTGATGCCGATGGCGACTTGAACTATCTGGAAAGGCAAGTCAAGACCTCCTGTCGCGCCCAACGGTCGGCCGATGACACTTGATCGAGCGTCGGGTCGGGCGTTACGTGATGTTTGAGTAGGACACTCTCAACGAGTGGGACGATCTGGTCGAACGGAATGTTCCCGCCCAGGAACTCGCGCACCGCGACTTCATTGGCCGCGTTGAGCACCGCGCCGAGCGTGCCGCCGCGTTCGGCGACCCTGAAGCCAAGCCGCAGCGCGGGGAAGCGCGCCAGATCGGGCCGCTCAAACGTGAGCGAGCCCAGCGACGCCAAGTTCAACGGAGCCGCGTCGGTCTCCGCTCGGTCGGGATACGTGAGCGCGTAACGGATGGGCACCTTCATGTCGGGCTCGCCCATCTGCGCGACCACGGACCCGTCGCAGAACTCGACCATTGAGTGGATGATCGACTGGGGGTGTACGACCACGTCGATCTGGTCGACACGGAGGCCAAACAGCCAGTGTGCCTCGATAATCTCTAGCGCCTTGTTGAACAGCGTCGCGGAGTCGACCTTCACCTTCGCACCCATGCCGGGCCACGTGGGGTGGTCGAGCGCCTGTTCGGGCGTGACGCTGTGCAACTCGTCGAGCGACTTGCAGCGGAACGGGCCGCCGGACGCGGTGACGACCACCCGGCGCACTTCGCTGCGCCGGCCGGCTTGCATGGCCTGAAAGATCGCGCTGTGCTCGCTGTCGATGGGCAGCACGGTCGCGCTCGTCTCATCGGCGAGCGCGGTGACCAGATGGCCAGCCACGACCAGGGGCTCTTTGTTTGCGATCGCGAGCGTTTTGCCATGGCGCAGGACTTCCATGATCGACGGCAGCCCGGCCACGCCAACCATGGCCGCGACGACGAGGTCCACGTCCTCACGGCCAGCAATTTCGATGGCGCCAGCTTCGCCGTCCAACACCTGCGTCCCGCCGCCGAGGCGCGAGCGCAGTTGCCGCGCGGCGCCAGGATCGCTCATGGACACGCACGCGGGCCGGAACTCCGCGGCCTGCTCGGCCACGAGTTCCCAGCTCGTGTTGGCCGCGAGCGCCGTGACCTTGTACCCGTCGCCCAGCGAGCGCACGACGTCGAGTGTGTCGCGGCCAATGGATCCGGTGCAGCCGAGGACGGCGATTCGCTTGGGCACCGACGCTACTCCTCGCTCGGCTCGGATAGGAGGTATTCGACTTCAGACAGCAGCACGTCGGCCATTTCGGCTTCCGCGACCTTGCGCAGCTTCTCGCCCTTGCGGAAGAGGAAGCCGAAACCTTTGCCGCCGGCGATGCCCACGTCGCATTCGCGTGCTTCGCCGGGGCCGTTGACCACGCAGCCCATGACCGCGACGGACACCGGCTTGCCCGTCTTGGGCAGGCGGCGCTCGACGTCCTCCACGAGCTTCACCAGGTCGATCTCGCACCGGCCGCAGGTCGGGCACGACACGATCTGAGGCCCGCTCGCGTGGAGGCCAAGCGCGGTGAGGATCTGGTATCCCACGCGCACCTCCTCCACGGGCGGATGTGTCAGCGAGACGCGCAGCGTGTCGCCGATGCCTTCCGAGAGCAAACCGCCGATGCCGATGGCCGATTTGACCACGGCCACGCTCGGCGGGCCGGCAGCGGTCACGCCAAGGTGCAGCGGGTAATCGCAGCGCGCCGCAATACGGCGATAGGCCTCCATGGTTTGCACCACGTGGGAAGCCTTAAGCGACAGCACGATATCCTCGAACCCGCGGCGCTCGAAGACGCGGCAGTGGTCGAGCACTGTCTCGACCATGAGGTCCACAAGGTCCGTCGCCGCGTCGCCGTCGCCGCGCACCGAGCCCGAGTTCACGCCGATGCGAATGGCGATGCCCGCGTGCTTGGCCGCGTCGATGACCGCATGAAGCTTGGCCCGGTCTTTGATGTTGCCGGGGTTGACGCGGACCTTGTCTACGCCTTGAGCGATCGCCTCGAGCGCGAGGTTGGCTTCGAAGTGGATGTCCGCCACGAGAGGCAGGCCGATCTGGCGTTTCACTTCGCCCAGCGCGGCCGCGGCCTTCTTCGTCGGCACGGCCACGCGCGCGATCTGGCAACCGGCCGCGGCAAGCTCCGCAATCTGCGCTACCGTCGCGTCCACGTCCTCCGTGCGGGTCGTGGTCATGGACTGCACCGCGACGGGCTGGGACCCTCCGATGGTGACCGCGCCGACCTGGACTTCGCGAGCTTGGCGACGTTGGATCATGGGAGCGCCGAGGGCTGCGTACGGACACGAAAACGGCATCCATGCGGCAAACAACGCAAGGATGCCAGAACTTCAAGTATAGCCTGCCCCACCGCCGAGTTCAAGGAAAGGGCGATGCCGGAGCTGCGGCAGCCGCGTGCGCAACCATGCGGGATCGATCGGATGGGGGGGGAAGTTCAATAGGACTGCCCTGGCCCCAGGGTAGCGGCCTGCGGCCGCAACCCTGGGCGAGAAGCCGGAAGCCCGTTGGGCTTCCAAACAGCGTTGCGTCAAGCGGAAACGCTGTCCATCGAACTCGCGCACGTTCATGGGGCCAACGGCTGTTGCAATCGGCTGAAGTGTTACCGCAGCATCAACCATCAACCGTCCCCTCACTTCGTGCCCGATCCCTGCTTTGTGCCGGAGCCAGAGCGTGCGGATGCCGCGGCTTCGTAGCAGTAGACGTACCCGTCGTATCCCGGGAGCAGCGCGATGGGCCGGCCGTCCGCGTCGAGGCCCGCGGCCGGGGAGGAGAAGAGCGTCTCCCCGCGGAGCGTGTGGGTCCAGAGGAACGCGCCCGTGCGGTCGCGCCAGAGCACTTGCCCGGAAGCGAGGTCGGCCAGGTAGAGATAGTTGTCTAGCGACCAGAAGAGCACGCCGTACCCGCGGCCAAGCCGCACGATGCAAGGCGTCGCGGTGAGGTAGTCCCCGGTCTCGATATTCCAGATCGTTTCGCCGGTGGCCGCGTCGACCGCGTGCAGGATGCGGTCGAAGGACGCCACCAGGAGCCAGGAGCGCTGGGGCGTGTTCACGAAGACCGGGGTGGCGCCTACGATGTGGCCCACGCGGCGGCTCCAGATCTCTTCGCCCGTGGCCGCATCGAGCGCGTACACCGTGCCGTACGTGTCCCCGAAGAACGTGGCCACGCGGCCGCCAATCTTGCCCACGGAAGGGGAGCCGCGCGTCTTGGTCACCGTGGCGTAGTCCCACAGCTTGGCGCCGTTGCGCGGGTCCACGCCAAACGCGCGGCCCGCGGCGCTCAACACCACCGCGACCGGGCCTTTGGGCGTCATGGCCAGTGCGGGCGAGGAGATGTGGACCGTGTCGAGCGTGACGCGCCACGCGGCTTGGCTGGGCTTGCGGGGGGCGACGCCGATCAGCTCTCCGGCCTGCAAGTTGCGCAGGGGGTCCGAATCGCTCGACCACGCGCTGAACACCACGAGCGGATCGCCGTCCACGTCCACCACCATGGGCGAGGAGCAGTGCGACGGCCGCATGGTGTCGGACCAGGGGTAGGTCTCGAACGCCCACAGCCGCTTGCCGGTCGCGGCATCCAACGCGTAGAGCGTGCGGTTGGTCGCGGTCACGAGCGCGGTGAGCCGGCCGCCGACGACGGTGATCGTGGGCGCTTCGGTAGGCACGCCGGCCGTGGTAAACGTCCATGCCACGCGGCCGTCGCGCACGTCGAACGCGTACACGTTGTGGTCGTAGTGGCCGACGATGGCGAGGACGCGGCCGTCGACGCGGGCCAGCGCGGCGGCTGAGGACCAGACGCCTGCGCCCTTTTGGAAGCGCCAGACGCGGTCCGTGGCCCGCGCCTTCCAGCGCCGGCGGAGGCCGGCCCTGGGGAAGCGCACGTCCACGAGCCCGTCGCGCCGGGCGTTGGCGGCGAACGTGTGCCACCGGCTGCCGGGGGGCGCGACTTCTCCTGCCGACGACACGCCCTCCGCGCGGCCCGCGCGGCGAGCCACGGGAGGCGGCCACTTCCACACGCCGTACGCGGCCACGCACACCACGGCAACGGCGAGCGCCACCGCCTTGCCCCGCTGCAGGGCCTTTGGCGGCCTCTCCACAAGCGCTCTGGCCGGCCCCAGCCGGCTCAACCCGGCGCGCACGCACGCACCGCACATGATGCACTCCGAGTGGCGGACGCGGTCCGCGGCCAGCGCGGCCGTGGGGCAGGCCACCGCGTCGGCTTCGCGCCCCTCGCCGGGCACGCGCTGAACTTGGAGCAGCGCGAGCGGCGACAGCCAGCCCTGGAACGCACCGGCCGGGCAGGCATACCGGCACCACGCCATGCTCACAAGGAGCCCGCCGAGCGCAAGGATGATGGTGGCGGTGAGCGAGGAGAAGTCCAACTCGCCGCCCACCGGAGTGCACCAGGGGTTGGTGGTGAACACGCCGAGGCAGATCACGGTGACCCAGATGACGCCAAGAATCGTGCGCACCCACCGGAGCCTGCCATCCCAACGCGGGACGAGGATGGCCACGCCAATGGCGAGCAGACTCGCCCATGCCCACATCGCGGCCGCGGATTCTTGGATTCTGAACGTGGACGGCAACCACTGCACAGTCGGCACGACCGCGATCCCCACGGCAAGGCACCAGAGCACGAAGCGCAGCGGCCGGCCGAGATGGCGCTGGAGCCACCGCGCCAGCTTGCCCATGATTTCGAGCACCGTGCCGAAGGGGCACACCCACCCACAGAAGACGCGGCCCGCTAACAACGTGAACGCGACGATTGGCAGCGAGAGCGCCAAGTTGCCATACGCGGACAGGTCGTCGATACCCACGGCCTGGAACCCCAGCCACGCGCCGCGCACGAGGCACAGACAACGATGGAAGCTGAAGATGAAAACGAAGAACCCCACGCCCTGCACCACGCGCCGCGGCCAGCGTCCCCCGAAGCCGCGCAGCAACAGCAAGCACGCCACGGACAACAAGAGAAACAGCGCCACCATGTGGCTGGCATCGACCCAGCTCCCCTGCACCGGCACGAGCGGCTGCTTGACCCACTTGAAGGTCGGCGTCTCCTCCAAGCGGGAGAGCATGAGGTACACGGCGAACACCGCCGCGAAGATGAAGGCGAGACCCAAGAATGCTGCACCCCGAGCCGCCGGCCGCGGCCAGCGGCCGCCGAAACGCCACAGCAACGCCAAGCACGCCAAGGCTGACACGCTGAACAGCGAGAGCAGCATGAGCGCGCTCGTGGGGTGGCCTGGCTCAGGCGCGGCGCCGATGAGATGGGCGAGAGTCAACACAGAGAACCGTCCGATTCGCGAGTTGGGGCCGGGTATTGGGACAGAAAGATTGAGAGCAAGAACACACGCACTCGAAAGACATCGTTGCCCGCGTGCAACCGAGCGGCCCGCGATCGTGGGTCCACCATCCCTTCACCCTTCGATCACATGGCAGGAGGCGGCCTCGACAATAAAGGTAGCAGCCTGTCCGAGCCGTAGATCGAGCCGGCCGCACGCGGCATGCGAGACGTGCGCTTCGACGCGATGGCCATTCCACACGCCACCCACTTGCACGTAGTCCGCGCGGTCGATGAGTTCCGCTATCGTCGCGTGGATGATGTTGCCGGCCCCGTTTGCGTCGTGTGTGACCGTCACGTCTTCGGGCCGGAACATGAGCCAAGCCGGCGCGGCCGGGATCGCCTGGGCCACATCCCACGGCATGCCGCAGGCCAGGGGCTTGCCGTTGTCCTCGTGGGTGACCTCGAAGCGGTTGGCCACACCGAGAAAGCGCGCGATCGAGAGATCGCCAGGCCGGCGCAGCACCTGGTGGAACTTGCCGGTCTGGCGCAGCCGGCCGTCGAAAATGAGGCCCACGCGGTGGGCGATGGCGGCGGCCTCGGAGAACTCGTGCGTCACGTGGATCGTGGTCACGTCGAGGTCGGCCGCAAGCTGGCGGAACATGGCGAAGAGGTCCTCGCGCTGCGGCCGGTCGAGCCCGTTCGTGGGCTCGTCGAGCAGCAGCACGTGGGGCCGGGGCGCGAGCGTGCGCGCGAGCGCGACTCGGCGGCCCTCGCCTCCGCTGAGGCCAGCCACGCTCGGCCGGTCGAGCAGCTTGCCCAAGCCGACCCAATCGGCGGCCTCCTCCGCACGCTGGCGACGCTCGCGGCGGGACAACCGCTGGTAGCGCAGGCCGAACTCCACGTTCTGCCGTACGCTCATGTGTGGGAAGATCGCGCCGTCTTGGTAGAGCAAGCCCACCCCGCGGCGATCGGCCGGCCGGTCCGTGACGCGCTCGCCGTCGAGGAACACGTCCCCGCGGCGAGGCCGATGGTGGCCGGCGATGCTCTCGAGCAGGAGCGTCTTGCCCGCGCCCGAAGGCCCGAGAAGGCAGAAGAACTCGCCCCGGTCCACGTGCAGATGCTCCACGTCCAACAGGAAGTCGCCGAAGGAGCGCTGGAACTGGCGCACCTCGATCATGTCTGCCCTCCCAGCGCCCCTCGCGACAGAACGATCGCGCCCAAGAAGCTGCCCCCGCGCCGGCCGCGCAACCACGCGATCCACCGCACCACCAGGAACAGCCACAGACAGAGGATGAGGAGGAGCGCGGCCGCGGGGTTGGCTTCGGCCAAGCCGTACTTGCTCAAGTTGTCGTACACGAGCACCGGCACGGTCATGGGGTGGTAGGCGAGGATCAGGAGCGAGCCAAACTCGCTCAGCGCCCGCGCCCAGGTCATGAGCGCGCCGGCCGCGATCGCGGGCAGCGCCAAGGGCAGCGAGATGCGCCCTAGCACGGCCCACGACGGCGCGCCCAGCGAGCGCGCCGCGCGCTCCAGGCGCGCATCCACCCCGGCAAAACCGACCGCGGAGCTGCGGATCACGAACGGCGCAGCCACGAACACCTGCGCGAGCACGATGCCCCAATGCGTGCCGGCGAACTGGATCCCGAACACGCTGTCGATCCATTTGCCCAGTGCGGCCTTCTGGCTGAAGCAGTTCATGAGCGCCACGCCCGCGACGGTCTGCGGGATGAGGATGGGCAAGTCCACCAGACAGTCCACGAGCGCGCGGCCCTTGAACGCCACGCGCGCGAGGATGTAGGCCAGAGGCACGCCCAGCAGCGTGGCGATGGCCGTCGCGGTCGTGGCGGTCCAGAGCGATGTCCAGAGCGCGTTGGCCATGCGCGGGGTGCGCAGCCGCTGCCACAGCGTCTGCGCGGGCACGTCGAGCACCGCGGTCACGATGGGGAATGCGAGCAGCATCAACAGCGGCATGCCCAGCGCCCACAGCACCCAAACGGCCGCGCCCGCGCGCTCCTGCGCCAGCCGCAGCGCGGCCACGTAAGCGAGCAAGAGGAGCAAATACGTTTGGAGCCAATACGGGGTGATCAGCGCGAGGCACAGCACCAGCAGCACTACAGCCCCGCACAGCCACGGCCGGCGGTAGCTGGCCACGATGACTGGCAAGAACGCCGCATAGAACATGGCCTGCTGCTTGAACGCGATGAGCAGGAAGAACAGGCCGGCCACCGTCGCTACGAACCCGGCGAACGCGGCCGAGGAGAGCACGCGCCAGTAGTGGGCGCCCACGCATACCACGAAGAGGTGCGGCAGCAGCAAAGTCAGGTTGAGCCCCGCGTCCACCCGGCCCCAGAGCGCCGCATGCAGCCCGGCCACGATGGCCGAGAGCGCGAGTACGGCTTGCAGAGGATAACGTGCTTGAGGTGCGGAGGAGGGCATAGGCAATGGGTGCGCGCAGCGGTGGCCCCTGTGAGCGGGAGTGCGGCCGGCGGCAGAACTCGATGACGCGAGGCTTATGGTGTATACGCTGCCCGAACGCGGTCAGGGACTCGGCCGAATGCTCCAAACTTTGGCAAGAACGGTTGCCCCAGTTCGTCGAACGCGGCTCGGCCTTCAGGACCCAGCATGAACGCGACAAACTCCTCGCCCGCCAGGCGGTGTGGAGCCTCGCGGGGCACGGTGACGCCGAATGCGATGCTGCGCGCGACGTACGCGACGCGCTCGCTGGGTGTCTTGCCCGACACTTGGATGCTGACCCTGGCGTATGAGTCGTCTCGCTTGGGATCGCTCAGGTCGATTTCGGGCGGGAGGGCGACGAACGGGATGTGGTGTTGCACCGCGGAGGAGCGATACATGAACGCGTAGTCGAGCTGCTTGGATTGGAGCATCGATGCCAGTTCGACGGACTTGGGGCGCACGCAGCGCGGGGGCGAATTGGCGAGCACGCGCTTCTCGATGGAGCCCCCGCCGCGCTCAGGAGGGTAGTAGAGGTCCGCCAGCTTCAACACCATCAGCGCGCGGTACCCGCAGGGATCCATGTCCGGGTCGGACCGGCCCACGGTCACGCCGGGCCGGCTGAGTACGTCCATCCACGTGTCCGTCGACATGTCGACAGAGTGCTTCGCCTGGTCGGTGAACGCGATGACCATGCTGTTGCCGGCGAACATGACGCACCAGCTCGCGTGCTTCGGCATGGCCTCGTCGGTGATGAGATGGCGGTCGGCCAGGGCCACCACGTCGGCTTGCCGGCCAAGTTGAATCCACTTGCGCAAGGCGAACCGGCTGCCGCTGGGTTCGATATCGACCTGCCGGTCGGGATGGAGGGCCTCGTAGCGCGCCTTCACCTTGCTCATGGGCAACGCGAGCGCGCCGGCGCAGAACACGAGGATGCGGCCGGAGAGCGGATCGGTCTCGACGGGCGCGCGTGAACAGCCCGCGAGCACGGCGAGTGCCAGGAGTCCCCCAACCGAGCGTCTCAGCCACTTAGCCATCTGCTGTCGCCGCCTCCGGCTCGGGCGCCTTCTGGAATTCTCGAAGCTTCTTGAGCGCCTGCACGAGCATCACAATGCCCAGCACCAACAGCAACACCGCGACCACCGCCAGCACCAAGTCGCCTGTCGGCGACTTGTGGGCCTGGAGCATGTCGTACGCATGGCGGAATCGCTTCAGGGCCAAGATCGCGAGAGCGGAGAGGGTCACGCCGAACATGATCCACATGGGGATCACGAGGAACCGGTTCGCCCGCCCCTCCCTCGCGAGCCAGACCGCGGCCGTGAGCAGGGCGAGCGCGGCGAGGAGCTGGTTGGCCGAACCGAAGATGGGCCAGATCGTGGCCGTGCCGCCCGTCAGGGCCAACGCACCGCCGCATACGACGCTTATGCTGGTGCCGATGTAGCGATTGCGGCCCAGCACCCCGATCTTCTCTTGGCCTTCGCTCTGGAAGAACTCCTGAAACGCGAAACGGCTCAAGCGCGTCGCGGTGTCCAGCGAGGTCAGCGCGAACGCGGACACCGCGAGGGCGGTGAAGGTGATGCCGTAATGTAGGGGCACGTGGAGGCCTGTCAGGAACTTCCCCACCCCGCTCGCGAAGAGATTCACCGCCTTGCCCGCCGTCATCGGCTGGGGGTATTCGCCCCGGGCCAACACGGCGATCGTGCACACAGCGATCACGGCGAGCAGGCCCTCGATGAGCATGGCGCCATAGCTCACCCGCTGGCAATCGGACTCCGAATCCAGTTGTTTGGCCGTGGTGCCCGAGGCCACCAACGAATGGAAGCCGGAAATGGCGCCACAGGCGATGGTCACGAAAAGAATAGGGAACAGCGGGCCGATCTTGGCCGTAAAGGTGATGTAGAAAGACTCCATCTTGACGGGCGTGCGCACGATGAGCGCACCCACTAACGCGCCGAGCAACATGGCATAAAGCAGGAACGAGTTCAGATAGTCCCGCGGCTGTAGCAGCACCCACACCGGCGCAGTGGCCGCGATAAAGACGTACACGAGCAACACGTACTTCCACAACACGATCGGCGACACCCATTTCGCCCGGCCCAACAGCGACGCGAGCGCGGCGCGGTCCCCATCGGCCGGATCAAGCGCTTGCTGGGCTTTCGCGGCCGATCCGTCTAACAGCGACGCCTTCTCCAAGTGATGTTTGGACAGGAGCGCGCGCTCCGGCGCGGACAACGTCGTCAGCGAGGCGGAGACTTTGTTGAGCACGATGGGAAACTTCACGCCGATAACGATGCACAGCGCGAGCATCGCCACGCCTATTCCCGTGGCGATGCTGAGCGGCGCCTTGGTGCGGTATACGCTGAAGCCGAAGAACACCGCCAGCACCAGGAAGAGCAACGACGCGGTGGACACGGCGGGAGTGGCGACAAAGGTCTTGGCCACCGCGTTGGTGAACACGGCCACGACCAGAATCAGGGCGGACCAAGAGAACAGCAGGAACAGCCGTTTGCCGCTCAGGCCGATGTTGCGTTCGATCACCGTGCCGACGGACTTGCCGTCGTGGCGCACACTGGCCATCAGGGAGGCGAAGTCGTGGACCGCGCCCATGAACACCACGCCGAGCAGGATCCATATCAGCGCAACGCCCCACCCAAACGCGCCCGCTACGATCGGGCCGATGATCGGCGCGGCTCCTGCAATGGACGCGAAGTGGTGGCCCAACAGCACCGGCCATTTCGTCGGCACGTAGTCGATGTCGTCCCGTAGCGTGTGCGCGGGAGTGGGGCGGCTGGGGTCGACCTGAAGCTGGCGAGAGATCCATCGCCCATACGTGAAGTACGCCACGATGAGATAGACGAAGGTTGCCACGAGGATGACTGCCACGTTCATGGTCTGGAGCCTCCCAAGAAGCAGTGATGGAAGCATGCGCACAAGCCGCGAGTGGCGTGCTGAGGCAACCAATCTATTCGGCGGTTTGCGGCCTGTCAAGCGGAGCGTTGATTTTGAAGCGCGTCGCCCCATACAATAGCACAACAAGCTCCCACCGCGGTCTTCGGCGCGGGCGATCGTTGCCGCCGTGCGGCGGACCGCGGGGCGAATCCACGAAGGCTTCCGTTTTGACAGAGCCCGCATGCTGGCGCATGCGGCTACCGACCGCCCCTTCGATTGCCCCTCAAGATGAGCATTGCCCGCAAGCTATTCTTCAGTTTCCTCGCCACCATCTTGTTCACCGCGATCGTGGCTGGGCTTGGGGTGTACCACGTGGGCGAACTGAAGCAGACGATGCAGTTTGCGGAACAGGGCCGGCGCAATGGGCTGCGCCTGCGGGAGATCCAGATCGATATGCTGGCCCAGATCTCGGCCGCACGCCACTACCTGCGCGAACGCGACCCCGAAGCGCTGGCCACGTTCCGGCGCAAGGGCAGCCTTGTACGGCTCGGCATGGTCCACCTCGCCACCAAAACCTTGGCCGAGGAGGATTCCGAACAGGTCGGACGACTCAAGGAGTGGCATGAGATGTTCTCCGCACAGTGGGGCAAGCATCTGGAGGATGAGGAACTGGCCCCACTGGGCATGGACGCGCTCCGCGCTCGGCTCCAAGAACTCAGCGCCGAGTCGCAATCCCTGAGAGCCATGACGGAGGCGGTGATCGACTGGTATGAGGACCGCGTGCGCGCCGCGTTGCGCAGCGCCGAGTTCGACGCGCGCGCCGCGTACGCCTACATGTGGTTCGACACCGGCTTGGCCGTCGTTGCTGTTGCTCTCATCGCATTCGCCGTCACCCGGCAGATCACCGTCCCCGTGCGCAAGTTGGTCGACCTGACGGTGGACGTGGCGCGCGGCAACCTGGATGCCCGCGCCCACATCCGATCGAAGGATGAGCTTGGCCAACTGGCCTCGGCTTTCAACGACATGCTCGGCGAACTTCAGCGCTCGCGCGCCCAGGTGCAGGAGTACAGCCGATCGCTCGAACACAAGGTGGCCGAGCGCACGGCCGAACTGCGCCAGTCCGAGGAGCGCTACCGCAGCCTCATGGAGAACGCCGGGGATGCGATCTTCATCATCAACCCCGACACCGGCGCGCTCATCGAGGCCAACCGCAACGCGTGCGTCCTCACCGGCCGGCCGCGGGAAGCGTTGCTGCGCATGACTTCCGGCGAGGTGCTGCCCCTGGCGGCGCGGTCGAGCGTGCCCGCGGCGGGTGCGCTGTTGGGAGAGACCCTCGAACGCCCCGACGGCACGAGGGTCGTGGTCGACGTGCGTACCACGGAGGTCGAATACGGCGACCAGCGCGTGTTGTGCAGCATCGTGCGCGACGTGACCCAGCAACAGGAACTCGAGCGGCAGATGATCCAAGCCGACAAGATGGCCTCACTCGGCCAAATGGCCGGCGGCGTGGCCCACGAACTCAACAACCCGCTTGCCGGCATCCTCATGAACGTGAACCTCGCGCGCGAGACGCTCGACCCGGCCGCGGAGGGCCAGGCCGAATTGGCGCGCGTCGAGGAGGACGTGCTCCGGTGCAAGCGCATCATCGAGAATTTGCTCGACTTCTCGCGCAAGTCGTCCTCCGCGCGGCGCGAGGTAGACGTGGACGACGTGGTGCAGCGCACCGTCGCACTGCTTCAGCACGAAGCCGAGTTGCGCAGCGTACACATCGAGTGCGCTGGCGGCGATGGCAAGCCAGCCGTCACGGCCGACGCAATCCAGATCCAGCAGGTGCTTGTGAACATTGTGCTCAACGCGTTGCACGCGGCGCCCCCGGAGGGGCGTGTGCGTATCTCGACGCGCCATGACGACGGCTGGGTCGAAATCGCCATCACAGACAACGGCCCCGGCATCCCCAAGCCCGACCGCGCCAAAGTGTTCGACCCCTTTTTCACGACCAAGGACACCGGGACCGGGCTCGGCTTGTCGATTTGCTACGGCATCATCGAGAAGCATCGCGGCTCAATCCAGTTTGAGACGCTCACGGCCGGCGAGGCTGGCGATGGCCGCGAGCCCGGCACCACGTTCGTCGTGCGCCTGCCAGTGGCACAGCCGGGCGGGTAACAGGTCTGCCAGATGCAACGGACAAGAGCCGCGCATGCGCTCGCGGCGGCGTATTTCGTATTCCGTATCTCGTATCTCGTATCTCGATCCGAATACGCAATACGCTATCCGTTATCCACTGCAGATCACCGGCCCTTGCGCCATTGTCCACGGCGTGACGTGCCACTCCGATGCGCGCTGCGCGCACCCGATTTGCCCTTTCCGCTTTCCGTCCTTCCTGGAGATCCTATGCGCATACTAGTCGTCGACGACGAAGTGAACATCCGCGACGCGTGCGGCAAGAGCCTGACTCGCGTGGGCCACGAAGTGGACACCGCGGCCGACGCGGGCCAGGCCCTGGCGTTGATGGACGCCAAGGCCTTCGACCTCGCGCTGCTTGACATCCGCATGCCAGGCATGAGCGGGGAGGATCTGCTCAGCGAGATCAAGACGCGTGACCCCGACGTGACGGTGGTCATGATGACGGGGTACGCGTCGGTGGATAGCGCGGTCGAGTGCATGAAGCGGGGCGCGGCCGAATACGTACGCAAGCCTTTCACCCCGGACGACGTGCGCAGCCTGGTGCAGCGCCTGCTTGCCGCGCGGGGCGCCCCCGCGGCAACGGAGGCGCTCGCGGAAGACTTGCGGGGGCCGTTGACCCGATCGGTCATCTTCGGCGACAGCCCATCCATGCGCCGCGTGCATTCGCTCGTGGGCAAGGTGGCCGGCCAGACGGCCAACGTGCTCGTTACCGGCGAAAGCGGCACCGGCAAGGAACTCATCGCCCGGCTTGTCCACGAGCACAGCCCCCGCGCAGACCAGCCTTTCGTGGTGGTCAACTGCGCGGCCGTGCCGAACGCGCTGCTCGAAAGCGAGTTTTTCGGCCACAAGAAGGGAGCGTTCACTGGCGCCGACTACGACCGAGAGGGCAGCTTCCAGTCCGCACACGGAGGCACCCTATTCCTCGACGAGATCGCGGAGATGCCGCCTGACATGCAGGCCAAGATCCTGCGCGCGATCGAACTCGGCGAGGTGAAGGCTGTGGGCGCCGACCAAGCGGCGCGCGTGGGCGTGCGTATCGTCTCCGCCACGAACCGCGACCTGCCGGCGCGCGTGAAGTCGGGCGAGTTCCGGCAAGACCTCTTCTATCGGCTCAACGTCGTGTCCATCGCCCTGCCTCCCCTGCGCAGCCGGCGCAGCGACATCGCCGTGCTGGCCAACCATTTCCTGCGCGCGTTTGCAAAGGAAATGGGCCGGCCGGCCCTGCACTTCGGCAAGCGCACGCTCGACGCGCTCGAAGCTTACGCGTGGCCGGGCAACGTGCGGGAGCTGGAGAACGCGGTCGAGCGCGCGGTCATGATGGCCGACGGGAACACGATTCGGCCGCACGACCTGCCCCTGGAGGTGGCCGACGCGGCCGCGACCGTGCCCGCCGCGGCCCGGCCCGGCGGTGTGAACTGGGACGCGCTCGCCGGCGAGGGCACGCTGCCCACGCTCGAAGACGTGAGCCTGGCCTACATCAAGGAAGTGCTGGAGCGCTGCGGCGGCAATCGCACCAAGGCGGCGAAGGTGCTCGGAATTACCCCAGTGACGATTTGGCGCAAGCTTGGCGGAGCAAAGGGATGAGGGATCAGAGATGACAGATGATCACCAGCCGGTCTAGTGTCGCGTCCCGCAAGTTCGTATGCCTATCTGAGTCGGTGGGGCTGTGCTTGGAGACCCGCGTCGTCCGATTGGCCAAACGCACTCCCACAACGCCACAGGGGCGCAATTGTGCGCAAACCCCGAACGGGGTTTGACAACAGAGCCCAGGGTAGCCGCAGAATGCGGCTACCCTGGGTGCACGACCGCAAAACGATTGAACGCCGAAGGCGTTCCAC
>JAJRTI010000788.1 GCA_024278415.1 Planctomycetota bacterium
CGGCCGCAACCCTGGGCTAGAAGCCGGAAGCCCGTTGGGCTTCCAAACAGCGTTGCGTCAAGCGGAAACGCTGTCCATTGAACTCGCGCACGTTCATGGGGCCAACGACTGTTGCAATCGGCTGAAGTGTTACAAGCCGCGTTCCCGCACATGCGGGAACGCACTCCGCAGGCCCCCCCCTTTGCGCAGCGAAGTCTGCGAGAAAGCCTATCGCCCTATCCGTGGGAAACCGAGCGTAAGCCGGAATCCCTGGGGATCGGGCCTTCACTCCCCGCGGATCTCGATTGGCCCGAAGTCCGTGGCCGCGTTCAGGGTCGAGTAGCCGACGTAGGCTATAGACTTGAGCGGCCGGCCCAGCTTGGCATTGATCTTCCGCCCTCCCACCTTTAGCGACACTGTTTGCGCCGCAAGATCGACCACGATCTCGAGCGCAGAGGCGCCGGACTTCGGAAGTTGGATCTTGCACGACTGGACGGCTTGGCCGTCGATCGGCCCCAGAAGTATGACCGCACTGCCAACGACGAACTTTACACCACACTTGATCAGACGTGCGTCTTCGGGGGCGTCTCCGAAGGCGAGGAAGCCGTTTTCGAAACGCCGCGGATAGCGGAAGGCCGAGACACGTTGGAGCTTGAGCTTCATCGTTGCCTTCTTCTCAAGCGGTTGTTCGAGCTTCCTCAGGGCGAGGGCCATCTGCCCCTTCTTCGACGCAAGCCGGTAGCCCAGGCCAGACCCGATCACCCGTTCGGCCACGACATGGCTGAAGTCCCCGCGTTTGCTTGGCCCGGAGAGGGCACGGGCCATGTCCTGCGCTGACGGCTCCGCGGCGACCTTCGGCGCCTTGGGCTTGGTGGGAGTCGCGTTCCCAGGCAGGGGCTTCCCGCCGCGGGGTGCGAGGCACAAGACACGGCCATCCTTCAACGCGAGGTAAAGCCGGCCCTTGGCCGCGGCCATGCCGTCGAACACGGGCATGGCGTTGAGTCTCCACTCAGACATTCTCATGCCGTCGCTCGTGCGGACGATCCGGAGAGAGGCGCCCTTCTCCCCTTTGAAGGCCGCGAGGGCCTCGGCTTCGTTCTTGTAGGCCAGCCGGTCTGGATCTCTCTGAGCGATATCCGTCGGCCCCGCGACCGCGAGCCGATCCGCGCCGAGGACCATCGCCCGCACGATGGGCGCACCAACGTCCTCCCAGATGGGGTTGAGCTTGGTCCGCCGCTTCCTCCCCCTTCGGTCCGTGCGCACGGGCCCAGGTTTCGTGCTCGACGCGAACAGATGGTATGCGTCGGCGCGATGGCCGACGCGTCCGCCCATGACTTTGCGTCGCCCATAGCCATACACCCGGTCCGTGTCGAAGCACAGTATGCGGCCGGAAGGCCAGGCATTGGCCGCGGTGGTCCAGAAGCTCCAGCCCGCGCCAGGCATCCCTTCCCCGATGATCCAGTACGAACGCACGAACCATTCCTCTCCGAGGAGGCTGGTGATGGAGAACAGGTGCGGCGCGGTCGCTTGCGTTCGCTGGCCTTCCCGGTCGAAGCAGAAGTACTTCAAGAAGACCAGGTCGCCGTTGCCGGAAAGCACGTCCGCGGTGGTGCCTTCCATGTTGAACCTGGATTCGCGCGCGAGTTGTCTCCCCGTCTTCGGGTCGATATGGCAAAGCACCGTCTTGGACAACTCGCGCCCGGTCGCAGGGTCGAGGCGGTACAACACGATGCCGCCGTCGAGGTAGGAGGACCGGCCGGCAGCCACGTACACCGTGTCGTTTTGGACGAGGACCGCGCCGTGGACCGGCCAGATCGATTCGAGTTGGCCGTACGCGCCCACCCGCACGTCCTGCGGCGCTGCGCGGAACCGCCAGGCGAGTGCGCCGTCCGCTGCACTCAGATTGTAGACCCAGCCATCCGCTGAGCCGAAGATGACCCTGCCCTTGTGGATCGTGGGCGTGCTGTCGATCCGGCCGCCCGCGGTGAAGCGCCAGATCTGCCGGCCATCGTCCGCCGAAAGGGCGTAGACCGTGTGCGCATCGATCGAGGCCACGAATACCTTCCCAGCAACGATCGCCGGCTGTGTCAGCCGGCCGCCGACCGACGCGGCCCAGAGCGCAGTGGGAGCCTCGGGGATGGACGTGGGCACCGCGCCGCTACGGGCCGAATCGTGGCGATACATGGGCCACTCGTCGGCCTCTGGCCCTACGCGCTTGAGCGGTTCGCCGTAGCGCGGTCCCTTCTCGATGACGGGCTCGCGTGGGAATGGCATCTTGCCGTTCTTTTGCCGCGACGGCGCCACGGCGAAGAAGCCGGGCTCCTTCACGGTCAGGAAGCAGGCGCAGGGGTCGGGCGGCGCGTAGAGCAGCCCATTGGCGGGGATGATCCCGTACTGGCAGGTCCCCCGAACCCAACTGTTGTTGCACAACCACCCCTTCTCGAGGCTGATCACCTCGATGCCGGACTTGCCTGTGAAGATGAAACGCTCGGACGCCTTGTCGCGGTAGCACCGATGATGCGGCATGCCGACGCGGGCGCCCTTCGTGTTGATCCGCCTGACGACCGCCCCGGTCTTCAGGTCAAGGCCCTTGAAGCTCGTCCCGACCCACACGATCCCGTTGATGACGAACACGTCCACAGGCGAGTTGTAGCCTTCGCTGCACTTGGCGGCCCACAACTCCTTTCCGTCTTTGGCAGAATAGGCCCGCAGCGTGCAAGTCCCGCGGCGAGGGAACCCCTTCTCGCTCCAGCCGTTTACGCCCCACTCGATCTGGCCGGTGGAAGGCTGGTTCTGCTCCGTCTTGCCCACGTCCCGGTCCGCGGAGAGAATCACCTCATCCGTGGCCACGAGCGTCGGGGCGGAAAAGCTCATCCGCCTCCTCGGCGTCTGGCGGGGCGTGACCCACACCTGCTCTCCGGACCGGGCGTCGAGACAGACGATCGCGGCCGTGCTCTGGTAGTACACGCGCGGCCCCTTCACAGCCAGAGTGAGCGGCAGGATGTTGTCCTTCGTGAGATCCTTCTTCCACAAGACCTTGCCAGTCTCCGCGGCGATGGCCGTGACGTACCGGTAACTGGTGGGCTTCGGCTCGCCACGGTCGAACAGCCCGCGGCCCCGGCGGTTTGCCTCGGACGTGCCCACAACCAGGTAGAGAACGCCACCGCTAACGACGATCTCCTCGGTCCGTTCGGTTCCTTGGTACGTGCGCAGGGTCTGGCCCGTGGCTCCGTCGAGCGCGAGTACAGGGCCGCTCAGCCCCGCGGTCATGAACACGGAGTCCCCGTCCGCAACAAGCCGGCGGGGCAGGTGGACTGGCCCGGAGCGGAAGTGGCGCAGACGATCGATCCAGGCGGCGATGGGCCTCTTCCAAAGCAGCGTGCCGTTGAACGCGTCCCGGGCGACCAGTTCCCAGTCGCTCCGAAAGCGGATCGACGCGAGCGGCGCCTCGTCCTCGATGTAATACAGGCGGCCCTTCGCTGTGACCGCCGCGCTCATACTCGCCAGTTCCTCGTGGCTTCGGCCCCACCGTGGGCCTGCCACCCACTGCATCGACCTGGGTATGCCGACCACGCGGTCTCGAGCCACCGCGTTGTTGTCTGGCCCGTGCAGGAAATGGGTCCACTCGTCGATGGTCTTCGGCCAAGGTTTGCGGAAAGGCGCGAGCGAGCCGGGTGCGAGCGCGACGCCGCCCGGCGCCAGCACGCGCAGCAGCTCTTCCCGCGGCACTCGGCCTCCCACGTCCGAGACCACGATCAGATTCGCCAGGTTGTCCGCGTACGGCAAGCGCACGCCATCGAAGGTGTCGACTGAGACCGGGCCGTACCGCCCCATCTCCAAGATGCGCGCCCGCGCCTTCGCAATCGTCACGGGGTTCGTATCGAGACCGTGAACGAGAAAGCGGTCGTTCACTCGCAACGCTGCGGTGAGCCGGCCGTCGCCGCAGCCCACGTGCACGATCAGGCCGCCCTTGACGCCGGAGGCTTCGAGCATCTGCCGTGCCTGTTCCTGGACGGTGCCGCCAGCGGCCGCGGCCATCCCGCAGAGCATCAGCGAAGCAACCCATACGCTCCAGTCAACGGCTCTACGTTCAATCAGCATTTCCGGGCTCCTTGCTGTCTCGGCAGCCTTCAGGCGACAACACTCCTGCGCCTCGGCGATTCCCATCCAGCGATCAATCGGTCCTGACCAGGAACAAAGCATCTCTTTCGCCGAGCGTCACTCTGTCCCCGACCGGCTCGCCGTTGTTGGCTACGCGGTCCTGAAACTCCGTGGCGCGCAGTCGGCGATACCTGCGCTCCGGCGTGATGGACCGCAAATCGAAGGTGTAAGGCCTGAGGCTGGGATTCGCGAGCACAAGCCCTTTCTCGAACACGCGGTACATCACGTCGGGGTACGCGTGCACGGTAATGGACTGAAGGACGACCGGCTCGGTCGATTCAACCGTGAAGGCCAAGTCGATCTGCGGGCTCCGAATGTGGCGGAAGTAGAAGCCTGAGGTGAACGGCTTGTCGTTGGCCCAGGTCATGTATTCGGCAGGCCTAGTGACCTCGGATTCGCTCACGCCCCGCGCAACGATCCTCACAGCCCCCCAGTGGGCTTGGTCCGTCGTGGAGTTGTCGCGGGGCCCGGCGTCGGCGACGAATTTCAGACGCACGCACTTGCCCGCGTATTTAGCCAAAGAGACCGTCTGCGGCAACCAGCGATAGGCTTTCGAGGACTTCTCGAAAATCTTCTCATAGCGGCCGATACCCTGCGCGGCCACGACCGCGGCGTACACTTTGAACCAAACGCCGTCGGATCGCTGCGGGCTCTTAACGGCCATGCCGATGGAGAAGCGCAGTTCCGAGCGCGGCGGCACGTCGATTTCCTGACACCAGTAGGTGTAGCCTGTGCCGTGCTTCCACGGCGGGTGCGCGAACACGGTCGGCAGCGACTTGCCGCCCACGGTTCGAGGCCCCCTTGACACGGCCGCGCCCGTGGAGCGGTCGAGCGGCTCCTCGCCGCGGCCGCGCAGGCACATGCCTGTCTCGTCGGGCTCACGGGCCACGAGGTCGATCATCCCCCCTGACGCCATGACCTTGACGAAGCGCGCCATCTCCCGCGGATAGCCTTCCATCGGCGCGGCTTTCATCGTCAGCGACACGTAGAGGTCGGGACCACGCGTGGGGATATTGCGGATGGCGAAGGCCAATTTCTTCGCCCGCGCATCGGATGGCCGGATGGCCACGCCTTCCCCCTCGACGGAGACCGCGACCCGGCCCTTGATCAGTCGCGCCAGCGCGCGGCCATGGCCGGCGCCCTCGAGCAGGTCGGGAGCGCTCAATGCCACGCGCACCGCGGGCGCGTCAGGCCGGCCCAGCCACCCGAGCACGTGATCCGCTCCGCGCACGAATTCGTCCCACACAGGGAACTCCTGGGACTCCCTCAGACTTCTGTAAGGCGGGTGGACGGAGTACCCGGGCAGCGACCGCCCGTCGATCGCGAGGTGAGCCTCGTAGGTCAGGTGCGCGCCGGTCTTGGGGTTGATGGGCTCCTCCGCGCGACCGCGTATGCACATGCCCGCGACTGGAAGTTGTTCTGATACGAGCCGCACCACACCACGGCCAGACTTGATTCTCACATCGCCCCACGACGCATGGTCCGTGGTCGCGTCGTCCGACGGGCCGCAATCGGCGACGAATTTCAACCGCACGGCCTGGCCCGCGTACTGGGCCAACGAGACCGTTTGCGGCAACCATTTGTGCTGCTTGGATGATTCTTCGCTGAGTTTCACAAACGGCCCCGGCTTGCCGTTTCTAATCTCCGCTGCGTAGACCTTGAACCACACGCCGTCCGACCGTTCCGGGCTCTTGGCGCCCATGCCGATGCTGAAAAGGAGCGAGGCGTTCGGGGGCACGCTCACGTCCCGCTGCCAGAACGTGTATCCCGTGCTCGCCGGCGGCCGCGGCGCGGACGAGTAGCAAATCATGGAATCGTAGAACTGCGCGGCCGCGAAGACCAGGCGATGGCGAGAGAACGGCACATCGACCTGTCTCGTGCGTCCGGGCCGGCCCGGAACGCTCTGCACCCACTTGTGGTTGATGTAGCTGAACGCGGGCTTGTGCGCGTTTTGTCGCCAGAAGAAGTGGCGGTTGAGCCCGCCCGACCAGTCGCCGATTTCCCAGTCACTGAGGTTAGGCCAACCTTCGCTCTCGATGCCGTTGAAGATTTCCCAGCACCGCTGCGAGCCCAGGCCTCCCTTGCCGAGGGCGCCATCGGCCTGGATGATGAAGTCGTCGCCCATCCGCGCGCGCAGTTTCTTGCCGAACTCGACCACGCCGATGCCGTAGTTGTTGCGGCCGTTGAGCAAGCCGTTGTCCTCCTTCCCATCGCCGTCGGTGTCGCCGCGCGTGCCGTTGAACAGCACGTCGAACTCGATGCCGTCGAAGGCCTCCAGCGGGCCGCCCTTGCCAAACCATCGGGCCAAGCCGTCCACGAGCACATCCGAGCAGGTCTTGCCGTTCTTGTCTTTGGGGCAGTGGGTGGAGTAGTTGTAAAACCAGAGGCGATTGTTGTGGCGGCCCCAGGGGCCTTCGACCGCGTGCGCGGCCGCGCGCGCTTGCCCGGCTTTGAACGCGAGCGGCTTCGTGCCGTAGCAGCCGCGTTTCACCGTGATCGTGTTCGCCGCGTAGTCCACGGCCACAAGCTGCACCTGCTCGCAGTGATACCAGTCGTGCTTGCCGTTCTTGATGCCGAACAGGGCGATGTCGTCGTTGCTCGTGTGATAGCGGCCGGTGTTGGCCCGGAACGCCCGCGCATCGGCGACCTTGATGACGCTTTGGCCAGACGCCGCGGGCACGTCTTGCGTGATCATCACCGCTCGGCGATAGATCCAATGGCCGGGGAAATAGTTCTCCCGTTCGAAGATGGGATCGCGGGAATTGCCGTTGAAATGCAGCAGCACGACCTGCTTGGGGTGGCGCAGCTTGAACCGTGTGAAGAATTCCGGGTTCCGCGGCATGCGGCCAATGCACTCTTCATCAAGGCACTTGCCCATGATGCCCATGAGCCTGTCGAAGTTGCGTTCCCAACTCTCATAGGTCGGGTATCTCCGCACACTGCAAGCCGCCTCGGACGCGCGGAAATAGAAGACCCGCGGGTAGTTGGGCCCGAGAATCGTGAGCTGGTCGAGGTTCGCAGCCAAGCCGCTCGCCATCGAGAGGATTAGCCAAGAGCCGGCAAGCATCGTGGCCTTCTTTACCATTGCCAATAAAACCTTCCAGGGAAAAGTGCCGCGGCGACGAATGGCCCATTGCCATCGGACAGGGAAACGTTCGTATCGTAACCCAGCGTGGGCGCGGTGCGCAATCGGCTGGCTGGATCGCGCGCGCCTTGACCGTCATGAATGGCTATGAAAGATGGCGCTTCGCTATTGCATGTGGGTCACGAAGGACGCCAGAGGCCACAAAGCCCCCAAGGCACAAAGCCTCACCAAGAGGAATGGGACATAGAATCGCATATCCTTCGTGCAACTTGGTGCCTTCGTGTCCGCCGTACAGCGCAATGGTGCGGACTCAGGCGATCTGCCGTCCCGCAGGGACGCCAGGCCCAGATCAGCACCATTGAGTCCGTACGGCAGCGACAGAGTGCGAACGCGTTTCCCCCCTGCTTGCTGATTCCGTTGCCGTCAAATTCCGTTGCCCCTTCGGTTCTCCGACGGATGAGGCAACACAGGGCTGAGCGTGAAGAGCTTGGCGTCGCGCATCGTGGCTCGGATTCGGAACAGCTCTTGGGGTAGTCGCTCCTGCTTGCCAAATCGCAAGGCCGCGTCCATCCAATCGCCCGCCTCAAGCAAGGCGGCGTTAGAGGACGAGTAGTCCGGCAGTGCTCGGCCCTTCGCGTCCGTAAGCTCGAACTTGATGAAGCCGCGCTTGGCGACGAGCGCGTTAGCTCTGAGCACCCCGGCCACGCGGATCGGCAAGGTCAGAAACTCGCCCGTTTCACTTTGCGCCTCGATGCAAAAGAGCCCGTCCTTGCGATAGACCAGCACGCCGACTCCGACGCCAGTATTGCGGACGTGCTCGGCGATCTTGTCCCACGAACCGAACTTGGCGAACAGCGGGCATTCATGGAGGAAGCGCGGGCCGTAGTGCTCCTTCATCCACGCGCCCGTGATCTTCTTGATGGATTCGTCCGTAGCCGCATTGACGATCTCGCTTTCGAAATGATAGACGCCGCCAAGCCGCTGTATCAGATGGTAGACCTTGCCGCCGCGCTGCACCGCGGACGCGCCCAGCCACACGTGGCCCGCGCTCCAACTGCCATGAGGCCCATTGGCCGCCAAGACATCCGACCCTGCAAACCGCCGCCAATACATGCCGTCCCAGCTATAGGCGATGATCGTATCGATCTGTTGCGTGTAGGCCTTGTAGCGCGCGATGTAAGCGAGCTTGAGGCCGTTGCCGCCGGCCGCGCGGCGTATGAGGCCGCCGTAGTGCTGGCTGGCGGGCGGGTCCGTTTCGTCAGGCAGCGCCATGTGTGTGCGGGTGTAGTGGATTCCATCGCGAGTGCGGTAGACCGTCAGGATACGCGAGCACTTCGCCAAGTTGTCCCAAGGCGCGTTGAACGGCCTGAAGCGTCTGAGGATGTTGGCATGGATGTGGGTCAGGGTCCGGCCGTCGCCAGACAGGAACTGGCCCGCCCAGTTGTCGTTCGTTGCTTTCGGGTCTTCCAGATCGCCAATCAGCGACGGCATGTCCTGAAGCAGCGACTCGCGGCGCAACACAAGCCCGGCGCCGGGCGCCTTGAACCAGACGGGCCACGTGGAGCAGCGCAGCGGCTTGATCGCGGACCAGTCGAGATCGGTCCGGCGCATCACCGTGCCCTCGCCCGCTCGCGTGATGAAGCGCAAGGCCACTTGGTTGAGCTTCACTTTCCCATCTCGCTCGGGGGCGTAGAACCGCAGCTTGATCGGGCTGTTGCCGATCCTCTTTGCCCGCCAGTCAGGCGTCGCTTCCGGCGGCGGCGGATCCCATACCGGTTGTCCTTGGTCGGGGATCGCCGGAGGCTTGCGCACGGCCTGGACCGTCCAAGCCGTGAGCTGGGGATCCACCGCTGTGGCAAGGAAGTAGCGGGGCTTCTTCTCTCTCATCCATCGCCGATTGAGCCGGCGAAACAGGACGTTAAGCTTGCCGCGTTCGTCGAAATAAATGCGTGAGCCGAGTTGCGTGAAATCCGCCGATTTCAGCGTTGGCTTGACCGCTTGTATGACCTTGCCGCTGCAAGCTCTGAATCGCAGATTGCGGAAGCGCGCCAGATAGTGGTCGTCTGGAAAGAACATCTTCCGCCCATCCAGCCGATAGGACGCCTGCTTTTTGAACGGCACGCGATGCTGCACCCTGAGCAGACGCCGGAATCGGGCTCGGTTGCCCGTGACGCTGCCGCCGGAGTAATCCTCAACCGTTGCGATGTACGAGCCGTTCGGCAAGTCGCGAAGCTTGAACGGGATTCGGGTCTCCCCATGAGGCAACGCGAGTTGGCGCAACGGGCGGATGACTTTTCCCGTGAAGCGATCCGTCAAGGTCAGGCCGATGCGATGCGCCTTCCCGTCCTCGCGCTTGTTGAACAGATGCAGCCGCGCGACCACCTGGTCCTCATACACGGGCAGCCGGAACTCGCCATAGACTTGCTCGATAAACCGAGCATTCAGAATCGACACGGGCAGTACGGGCGGCGAGTACACGCCAATCTCTCGCACGAAGACGCCTGTGGCCTTGGGCTGCGCATAGAGTTTGAAGTCGAGAGAAGTCAAGACCTCCGGGGCGAACGCATACTCGACGTAGTCGCCGCCCTCGCCGCCGCGCTTGGAGGCATCCAGAGACACGAGCTGCGGTGCTTGCCCCGACGCGTTGAGCCCATGGATCTGGCACGCGGCGAGCTTCGACGAACCATCCCGGCGGCCAGAGTAGATGCGAACCATGCTGACCGGGCTGTTCGTTTTCAGTTGCATGTGCAACCGCGCGGTCTGTCCGCGCAGCATGACTCCGGTGTCGTGATCTTGGTCGGTGACAGCATGCAGCTTGCTCGTGCTCAGCGTGGCTTGCGGCGCGTAATTGCGCCGGTTGCTGACCGTACTCGCGGTTGTGCTCTCGTAGGCCACTCGGACGTCGTCGATCACCACGCTGTTGCCCGGCGGCGGCACGTTGAGAAACTGGAGCGCCATGATCGGCTGCGTCGAGACAATCGGGAAGGGGTCGCTGGTCGTGGTCTCGCCGGCCTCCGTCGTGACGTCGAGCCAGTAGAGCTTCTGGACCACGTCGAACCGCAACTGGCAGCGGAACCACGCGTCCAACGGCGCCCTCTGCCCGGTCAACACCCACTTGTTGATGCCCGGCAGCGCGGGGTTGTAGATGCGCAGTCGCCCCAGGGAGCTGAGGCACACGCCGGCCGTCGCTCTGCCACGCGCGGCCTTGTTGCCGTGCAGGAACAGCGCCATGCTGCCCGCACTGTTGGTGCGGCACCAGAAGCTGACCTTGTAGTTGCGCTTTGCCGGGAACGGTTTATACCGGAAGAGCACGAGCCGCTTCAGCGTATCGACCCGCGTGATCCTCAGCGCGTGTGGCTTCGACCGGCACGGGGAACTGACGATGGCGAACGCGGCATTGCCCTGCCCACGCCACCCGCCCGCGGGCTGGCCGGGATTGCCACTGTCCTTGAGGACGCCCGGCTTGAGGGCAGCCGTGTTGTCGAAGCTTTGCTCCAGGTAGACCAAGTCCTCAGCCCCGGCGTTCGGAAGTGAAGCTAGCGCTGCGAGGCCAAGTGCAAATGTGGCTGCATGTGTCATTGTTTGCATGACTCGCCAAATCTCCCGAGTGCTCTGGCTCGTCAATACGGTTACGTATTCGACAAGCCCCTCTCGTCCTCATCTTCATCCTCTGGCGGGGCAGTTTGCCTCTCAAGAACGATACTGAAACGTCACCATTAAAGCCATGTTCATCCTCGCCGCTCGAGCCGCGCCCAGCAGACGTCCGTGCAGTCGGTCTCCGGCCCGGCATAGTAGACCACTAGTCGTCTCCAAGACGCGAAAACGTGACATTTGTGTCAAGTTTGCCACGCCAACACGGAGCCTGTCCCCGTGTGGCTGGGCGGCAGGTCAAGCGCGGGCACTTGCGCCCGTAGTCGGCAATCACCGCTTCACTGCGCGAGCCCAGTGGGGGCGGGAAGCGCGTACACATCGTGAGCACGCGCAGCGACGCCTCCACGGTTTGAGGCGAAGCTTCGCTAACATATGCCCCTCGCCGGTCTTCGCCGTAGCCGGCAAACTGATGGAAAACCTGGCCATCTCGGCCCACGCGTCCTTCATGGATGCCTTGCGCTCCGTCTGCGACGCGGACCTCTGCCAGAATGGCTTCGCCGGCACCTGCTGGCCAAGAGTGAAGGCGCGGCAGGCACCCCCATGCTCACGATACCCCTGCGGTCTTCGCAACGGAAGGCACACACATACCCGCGGATACCCCTAGCGCGGCCGTTGGCCGCAACCCTGGGCTGGCGTCCAGAATCCCCTTGGGATTCCAGCCCCCCGCACCCGGCCGCGGGCGTCCGTGAAATGTAGGCAAAGTGCAGGGCGCAGGTTCCGAGGTGGGCTCTCGCCACCGACGACAGGAAGGCCAGAGCCAGCGCTTTGGAGCTGGGCGTGCCCATAGTGACGACGCCTGAGTGGGTCCACAGATGGGGCCAGGCGACCTTTGCATCAACGACAGAGCTTGTCGCGGCAGTGCGAAGAATCGAGAGGCACGCCCGTTTCCAGATGCCCAGTGACGCGGACTGGGAGGCCGGCTAGGCACTTGCGGCGGGGGTCTCCCCGCGTCCCCGCACTTTATGCTCGGTCCGCACGATCATTTCGTCCTGCATGTTCTTGTTCAAGTGCACGAAGTGGGCCTGCGCTTCGCGCGGTGCAGGGCTCCTCATTTCCCCCCCGACTCCCCGCCGCCGCTCTTGATTGCCCCCCGCATGATTCTGCGGGACTTGCGCCAGTTCGTGTAATTGAGTATCGCGCGATTCGTGAAGTTCCTTGGCGAACGGACCGCTCGCGCAATCATCTTGGGCCAACGATAAAATTGGCAGTAAGCCGAACGGACGCCGTCATACAGTTCGTCCGGCGTGGTCCCCTGTGGATCAAAGACGGGCTCAAGCTGGGTGTACTTGGCCCAGTCGTCGGAGGTGATGCGGCCGTCGTCTCGCAATCGGGCGTGCAGGGCCGTGCCGGGAAAGGGCGTGGAAATATAGAACAGGGCGGCGTCCAGGCCGATCTGGGCCGACGCCTCGATCGTACGCGCCACGGTCTCGGAGGTATCGCCGTCGATGCCCAGAATGAAGTGGCCCAACACGTTGATCCCGTGCCGATGGAAATTCGACACCGCCTTGGCGAACGCGCCGGCCATGTCGTCGATGTCCGACAGCTCCCCGTCTTGGGCCAAGCCCCTGTTCTTCTTGAGGTTGTCGAGACTCCCCGGCGAGAAGGACTCGAACCCGATGAGAGCCCACGAGCACCCGCTGGCGCCGGCCTTCTCGAGCAGCTCCTCGTCGTAGGCCATGGACAGACTGACCTGGCACGACCACTTGAAGTCCAAGGGCTTGATCGTGTCGAAGAGTTCCTTCGCATACTTGCGGTCGAAAATCAGGTTGTCGTCCGCGAAGAAGACGTCGTATCGGCCCGCGAGGGAATGCGCCCTATGCCTGAGCCTGTCCGAAAGCGAACTGGCTTTCCCTTCACGGCGAGCCAACAAGCCCTTCAACTCCTCTGCTACCTTCTGGGGATCCCGCTTTCGATAGCTCGAGCCGAAGAATGAACTCACGCTACAAAACTCGCAGCCATAGGGGCACCCGCGGGTGGCTTGAACGACGTTGAACACGGAATACCGGTCCGCGTCCAGCAGATCGCGGCGTGGCCGAGGCGACTCGGCGTCGAGATCACACAGCCGGTCTGCCTTGTACGTGCTGCGGAGCTTGCCCTGCCGGAAGTCATCCACAAGTTCCGGCCACGCGAGTTCGGCCTCGCCGACCACCACCGCGTCCGCATGTTGCGTCGCCTCATCAGGCGCCAGGGACGCATGGTATCCGCCCATTACGACCGGGATGCCTCGGGCCCTGAAGTTTGCCGCCATGCGGTATGCAAGGGGCGCCTGCGCAGTGAGTACAGAAAAGCCCACCAGGTCGGCCTTCTCTTCCTTGCTGATCCGGTCCCCGAGTTGGTCGAGGAACTGCGGCGCGCTCTCAAAGACGATGCCTTCCGCGTACTTCTCATCCGGGACGCGCATGTCAATGATTTCAACATCGAAGTCTTCCGGCGTCAGCGCAGCCACGATGGGCAGGCCTTGAAACGCGGTGCTGGCGCTACGGTGGCTCTTGGTCACACTGCCGAAAATGCCGTTCGCCACCGCCGGCTGGATCAGAAGAAGTTTCATTCAGTCTGGGCTTTGCATAGAGGGCGCGAGGGCGGGCGGGGAAGGCTGGCTACCACCCTCGCGGCCGTCTGAGCGCGTTTCGGAAACGTCACCGGGGAATCCCCAAGCAAGCTTGAGCGTGGCCGCCCGTAAAGTTGGCAGCCTCCGGTGGCTGTATTGGGTGGCAGCAGATGCCCCGCAGCGGCATTCTTCATCCTCCCCCCCCCAATTTGCCTTCAATTATAGACGGGATCAGCGCAGTGTGTCAAACCGTCAGAAGACACTTGCCTCGAAAGCCGACATCCTGCCGTGAGGCAACGCCGACCACTCGTAGTGGCGACCGTAAGGGCGCCCTCTGTTCCAACGGCGAATCGTCACCCGAGCGGAAGGCCTTCACGGGCCTACTACAAGCGCGACGCACTCCGGCGGCAATCCCCCCCTGCTCCCGCTGCCACGCACGCCAGAGGAGGCCCCATGCGCCATGCCGCAAGCGGTGCAACAGCACAAACATGACGCGACACTAGGGGGAGTTCCCGCCATGCACGCAGTCGCCAAACCGATAACGCTGGGGCCCTGTTCGATACGGCTCCGAGAACGATCTCACTGGGACTCAGACGAGTCGCCCTTCTCAGGCTGAGTAACGTCCGCCGCGACGACGCGGTTTTTTCCGGCGTCTTTCGCTTTGTAGAGGGCTTCGTCGGCCACCTTGACCAACTCACGAACGGTGCTGGCGTGCGTCGGCAAGGCCGCCACGCCAACGCTGGTCGTCAAGTGGAATGATGCTCCGTCCGCCTCGAAAGTGGTTGCCTCAACCCTTGAGCGAATACGCTCAGCAACCGCGAGCGCCCCCTTGAGCCCGTTCTCGGGCAGTACGACCACGAATTCGTCGCCGCCGTACCGGCACACTACGTCGACGGATCGAATCGCGTCCTTGACGATCCGAACAAGCGTCTTGAGCGCCTCGTCCCCTGCCAGGTGGCCCAAGCGGTCGTTGACAGTCTTGAAGCCGTCCAGATCGAGAATGGCCAATGCGAACCTCTGGCCGTACCGCTCATGTCGGGCAAAGAGCGTACCCAGCACCCCTTGGAAGTAGCGCAGCGTGTGAGCCTGGGTCAACTCATCGGTGGTGGCTTCTGCGTACAGCCGCGCGTTCTCCAGGGCGATCGCGATGTGCGATCGAAGCGCCTGCACAAGCTGCTCCTCTGGCTTGGAAAAGGACTTGCCTTCCCGCTTGGAGACTCGCAACAAGCCCAGTATTCGCCGCTCGATCGAGATGGGAACGACGATCTCCGCACCATTGTTCCTGAAGGTCAGATCCGTGAGTTCTCCCAACAGCCATCGCCGGGCCAAGTCGGGGCCCACCACCTGTTGCCAGTCGAGAACAGGAGTCTCGCTCGGCCCCGGCGGTTCCGATGCGTCGTTCTCGACGGACCGCGTCGAGAACTCAATCGCCCCCTCATGGCCCAGGCGCACAACCATGACGCTACTCGTCACGTCCGGGAAGGTCTCAACGATCAAGTCGAGGATGATCTCGCGCAGCTCCCGAGTTTCGATCGTGCGGCTGAGCTTCTGCACCATCGTGTAGAGCGTCGAAAGCTCGAACCGCTTCTGCTCGATCTCCCCGACGTATTCTCTGATGCCCCCAGCCATGTCGTTGAAGGCCCGCGCCAACTCACAGATCTCACCTGTACCCTCGGCAGGGATCACCGTGCCGAAATCCCCATCCCGGAGCCGTTGAGCGCCCTGCACAACCGTCCGCATCGGCTTCTGAACCAACAGGTGGATCGCCAAGAAGACCAGCCCGACCAAGACAATGATGGTAATACCCCCGATCCCCAACAGGGCTCTCTGAACGTCGCCCATCGCGGCCAAGTCCGCGCTGATATCCTTGTCGATCAGCAACATGCCCAGGACCCGCTGCTTCGGCTCGTGGCAGTCGTAGCACTCCTTGGAGTTGAGGATAGGAGTGACCGATCTGAAAACCGTGTCCCCAGCATCGGACTCCACAACCACGGTTGGAGCCGTGTGCGCAACACCCACATCACGATGACAGATCTTGCAGGCGCGGTCTTCCTTGCTGAGCGTCGTGCCGCGTAGGCGCGCATCGGAGGAGAAGACCACGTGCCCCTCCGCGTTGACAAGGGACGTGGCGCCACGTCCCATTTGCTCTTGGATCATCTCCAGCGTTGCCTGGATCGAATCGCGTTTTCCTTCCAGCATCTCCTGGTGCAGACTCGCCCGGATCACCTTGCTGATCCGCTCGGTCTCCAGCCGCACCCGCTGGACAAGGCGATCCTTCTCCTTGCCGTAAGCCAGAAACAGCGATGCGGCTAAGGAGAGGAGAGCCGCTCCGACAATCGGTAAAAGCAGACGACTGGCGAGCTTTTCGTGCCAACGCATGTTTCGCTTCAGATCTCTAAAGCCGCGGTTTCATCCTGTCAAACATGTCGCCCTCCGCGTCCAATTCAGCGGAGGTCTCTCAGACAATCGAGGATCACAATCAGACACACATTCTCCGCGTTTCGCACACATGGGGTTCGTACCGTCCTCGAGTCGTCAGATCCTACCCATCAAACACCGGTTTCGTTTCCGCCAGTCGCCATCGCTCATAGCGGATTCGTGCGCAGTCCGCGAAGTGTAGCCTCCGGCCTGCCGAAATGCAACCGCCATGCTGCCAGGAGCTTCGAGAGAGGAGGCCGAGACGTCCCCTCTGGATACCACAGGCTCGTCCTCAGCCCATTCATGCTGGCCATCCACAGAGGGCGACATGCGGCCGGAGAAGGCTGCTCCACAGGCTTAGCCCGTGGAACTGCAAGAAGCACAAAGCCGGCTTCATCTGCAATCCGGGAGCGGAAGGCCCGCGCCTACCGGCACAAGGTAGATGACCTATGTGAGGAACTGCCGCACAAGGCTGTGGTGTCGGAACGCTTGATGATGTGCATAGAGAGCAGGCGAGATGTGCTTGCGCACGACCATGTCGCATTGAGCGCTCCGGCACTACGGCCGCATGCGGACATGGGAGGCTGTGCCCACGAGGGCGGGCGTGGCCAGCGACGCGTCAGAACGCCCTGGCTCCGATAGTCGGCGCCTTGCCGTTGAACGGAATCCCCACGTGGGTCCCTCTGCCGAAACAGGGGCTGCCGGGCCTCAGCGTGAAATCGCGCTTCGCCGCGTTCGCAAAACCCGGCTCCACGCACAGCGAGTGCTTGCCCATCCCCGTTGCGGCCCGATACTCAGCGAACGTCTTGAGCTTCACGCCAACGAAGCTGCGCGACGAGGGCCCAAGAGACTTGTCCCTGACGCAGCCCCATTCGGCGAACGCGCCGCGTGGGCCGATCCACATCGCGTTGTAGTCGGACTCGAGATGCGCCGTGCCGATCTTGTTCACCTTGAGCAAGACGCCCTCGGGGCCGCCGACAAGGATGTTGTTCTTCACCGCGCAATGCAAGGGATCCGCTCTCCAAGGGCCGCCGATCCAGATCTCGCCGCGGGCGTTGCGGTAGCAAGTGTTGTTGTAGATTCGCTGTTGCAGGGCGCGGCCATCAATCTCGAAGCAAGGGCCGATCTCGATCGCGTAGCCCCCCGGCTTCTTGTGGACCTTGCCTCCCCATGAATCGCCGTAAGGCTCTTCATGCCCGTTGCCATAGATCACGTTGTTACTGATCTCATATTCCCCCTCGAACACGTAGACCCCGCCGCCGCCATTGGCAAAGATGATGTTGTCCTCAATCAGCGCCTTGTTGTGCCGGAAATACTTGAACTTGATAGACGGCTTTCCGTGATGGTTGAAGACCTGGATGCCGAGGTTACTGCACTGGTAGATGACGTTTCCCTTCACGAGCAGGTCGTGCCCGCATTTCAGATCGATGCCGTCCTCGTTCAGCACATGGTGAATCGTGTTGCCAACGAGCTGATGGCCCACCCCGCCGGAATACCCGTTCTGTATGATGATGCCTTCCGAACAGCAGTAGCTGATCTCATTCCCCTCAATCCGGTTGTAGTTGGAGTTCCGGGAGATCTGCACCCCGGTGTACCCAACGTGCGATATGCGGTTGTTCTTGACTAGATTGTAGTCCGCGCCGCTGGCCAGGTGAATCCCAGAGTCCGCGGCCGAGTATTGCAGGACGCAATCGGAAACGACATTGTGGTCGCCCCCTCGGATGTACGCGATCCGAAGCGCGGCGTTCCTCAGCACGAAGCCTTGCACGTGGACGTAGCTCCCGCTGATGAACAGACACCCGCCGCGGCGGATGGCCTCGATCGTTTTCGTCCTTGGGTCGCTGGAGTCCGAGCACCAGACGTACACGGTCTTCGTCTCATGATCGTAGCTGAACTGGCCCGGCTTCTTGGGCATCTCCGACGTCTCTCTGAGCGGCTCCCCATTCTCGAACACCTCATCCGTATCCCTGCCGCCGACGCCGTCCCAGTTCCCCGCCTTGCCCTTGCACTTCATCCAGCCCTCTGGCGCCCACCAGTCCACGGTAGCTCGGTACACGCTCCCCGAATGGCGCACCCACCCCGTCACCGGATCCGCCCCCGTGACCACGACCTTGCCCTTGTCTGCTCGGAAGATGATAGGCTTGCCGCGCTGGCCAGACAGGGCCAGGCTGACTTGCTCCCGATACACCCCCTCGTGCACGAGCACCGTGTCGCCTGCGCGAGCCACCGAAGCGGCATGGCCGATTGTTCGCCACGGCAGCTCCCTGGTCCCAGGGTTGGCGTCATCGGCTCCCGGGCTCGTCTGTGCGACATGGTACACCTTGCCCTCTGCGGCCGCGGCGTAGGCGCTCGGCAGCACGCTGGTGAGCGAGAACAAGGCGGCGAGCAGGGCCACGCAACACGGATGGAGTTTCTGGGTCAATTTCAGTTCCTCACTTAGCGGCCGGAACCTCGATCTCGGCGCATCGTCTTCGGGCCGAGCTTATCGGCCGTCAGTGGGGCCTGCGATTCAGGGTTCCGCTACGGGCTCGTCGGGCGCAATTAGTGGGATCTTCGGGAAGTAGGTCTTGTACCGCGACGGGTCCCGTGTCAGCAGAGACAATCCTGCCACCGCGGCATGGGCCCCAATGTATAAGTCAGGAAGCGGCGACCGACGCGCGCCTCCCCGGCGCCGGTAGAGCACGAAGCACCGACCCGCGAGGAAACCGGCTGGCCACGGCAGAGGCAGCCGCCGAATATCCTCAGGGGGCAACGCGTCGTCCAATTCCTCAATCTCAGAGAAATGAACGGACACCTCAGCATAGATAATGGGATTGATGGCGAGGACGTCATGCTCTGCCCTGCGCTCCAACTGCTGCGACGACCAGTCGAACCAGACCGGATCACGAGTGAAGACATCGAGAAGGACGTTGCTATCGACCAAGACCGTCACTTCTCCCCCCGTGTCAGTTTCATGATCTGATCCGTTGTCAGGTTGCCGTCGCCGCGCCCGGCCATCCGCTCGACGAGACGAGCCCCTCGGGTTCCCGTGCGCTCAGACTTGACCAGCTTGAGGCCGTCGCGCACCGGCTTGAATTCCACTTCCGTGTGCGGCAGGAAGCCGTATTGCTCGCGAAGTCCCTGTGGGATCGTGACTTGGCCTTTAGTTGTGATCTTCATTCTTTACCTCTTGGATTCTTACTCTTACTATTCCTACCACTACTATACCGCGTTGGAGGCCCGCGGTCAAGCGAATTACATAAGGCGTCCCCTGGTCTCCCGGATGGAGCCGGAGCGAGTCTCCTCGGATCTGCACCATGAGCGCACATCAGCGCACATCAGCGGGTATCTGCGGTTCTCTGGGGCGAGCGAGGGACAGACGATCTCGTCGGCGGATAGCCTCGGAGTGGGGCCAATGCAAGGCCGCCGGCGCGTGGGTTCTCCGTGCTGGATGGATGAGAGGTGGGCAAAAAGCATGGAGCAGATCGTGCCAGGAGCGTTGGGGGGAACACATGCCAGCAATGCAC
>JAJRTI010000065.1 GCA_024278415.1 Planctomycetota bacterium
TGGCCGGCGCAGACGCTATTCCAGTCCCTCCGCCCATACGGCGGCGTTCTGGTCGCCAAACTTCCAGAGAGCCGCCGGAAGGAATTCGCCGACTGGGCGGCCAAAGGCAAGCTGGCGAACGCCAAGGTGGAGGCCGTCGGCGAGCTTGTGCGGCTCTCGCGCGTGGGCGCCCTGCCCGGCGTGGATTGGTGGACGCACGAGTACGCGAACGCGGCGCGTTCCATGACTTCCCACGACGCGCGGGTGAAGCCGCCGTTCGGCATACTCTGGTTCGGCGGCCCGGCGGACGGCCTCTTCGCCAGGCCGTTTTTCACCCCGCGCTACTACCCTGCGCCGCATGTGGTGGGCGGCAGGCTCTTGGCCCAGGCCGTGGGCAGCATGAGCGCGATCGACGTGTACACCGGCCGGAAACTGTGGACGGCCGAGCTGCCGCGCCCTAGGGACGTCTACAAGGTCTACCAAGTCCGCACGCCGGGATACAGCAGCGCGAGTACGCCGGACAGCATCTACATCGGTTGCGGCGAGGCGTGCCTGCGGCTGGACACGACGACGGGCCGGAAGCTCGCGGAGTTCCGGCTGCCGCCGGTGGGGCGAAGCGGAGAGCGGCCCTACTGGGCACAGGTGATCGTGTCGGACGACTTGCTCATCGCCGGCGCGGCCGTCCCGCGCCGATTCTGGGAGCCGGCGTACTCACGGGTCAAGAAGGATGACTTGACAACCGACGAGGTTCTCGCGTTGGACACATGGGCCAGCTCCATGGTGAAGGCCGGCAAGATTCGGCCGCGGCAAGGGGAGTCCAGGGCCGCGGCGGTGGACCGTGTCGTCAGCGAGATCCTCAATAGCGCTGACATCCCCGCGAGCTTCCCGCAGAACCTGCGCGACGCGGCCGCGCGAAGCAGGGCCGTTCGCCTGGAGCGCAACGACCACGTGTACGTGATGAACCGGCTCACCGGGAAAGTGCTCTGGGCGCGGCAAGCGGCGTTCGGTTTCACGAACATCGACAACCGGCTCGGCAATCCGCGCTTGGGCGCCATCGCGGTGGGCAAGGGGAAGATGTTCGTCCTCGACTCGCTTCCCCGAAGCACGTTCGGGATGCTCAAGCGCCGAGGCCGAGCCCTGGGCCACAGGCCGGAGCTGCTGGCGCTCGACCTCCGATCGGGCCAGGTGCTGTGGCGGATCCGGGAGAATGCGCGGCGCAAGCTCTGGGTCGCCTACTCCGCGGCCCGCGACGTGGTGGTCATGGGCGTTGCCGGAGACCTCGCCGTGTTCAGAGGCGCGGACGGCAAGAAGCTGTGGGCCACGAATACTCCGGGCAACACTTTCAACCGGCCATCGATCCTCCGCGACGACGTGGTCGTTACCATGTATTTGAAGGGCGATCTGTCCGGCAAGTCGCTCGACACCAAGCTGAACAGCATGCACCGAGAATGGGTGATGCAGGATTTGATGACGGGCAAAGTTGCGAGGCGGTTCATGGCGCCCGGGGCCTATTGCAGCTTTGCGACGTCGGGCCCGGACTTCTTGGCGTTCCGTTCCACGTCGATGGCGTACTACGACTTCGGGACCGACTTGGCCAGGAACCTGTCCGGCTTGCGCACGGCCTGCGCCAACAACCTGATTCCGGCCGACGGCGTCATGAGCGCGCCGCACCTGGGCTGGCACTGCATGTGCAACTACCCCATCGCCACGTCGGTGGCGCTGATCCACATGCCCGAGGCCGCGCAGTGGGCCAACATGCCGGCGCAGGCCCCCTTCGCGCCGCCGGCCTCCGGCAAGAAGTAGAAACGCGCGAGATCTGCCAGACGTGATGGCAGACGGCAGGTGCCGCAGGCTTGTAGTAGGGCGATTTATCGCCCGTCTCTGCACCCGAAACAACGGGCGATAAATCGCCCTACTACGAACGACCCGCTCGTCCAGCAGCAGTCGGTGCGCCTGGTGATCGTTGCAACGAACCGGCGACACCATGCTTGCGATAGAACTGCTTGGAGTTCTGGGGAAATTCGCCGCCCATCCGCGCCTTGACAACCCCTCCTGCTTCTGGTACGAAACGAGCCCGCGCATCGTCCGCGCCGGCATCCGAACCCACCCCCGGGGCTCCCGACTATGGCCAAGCGGCACCGCATCCGACGCGTCATCCCGAGGCGCATCCTCTCCTCCACCATCGGCCTGCTCCTGATCCTAAGCGCGTCGATCTGCGTGATCGTATTCACCACGTTCAGCCGCGAGCTATTCCGCATGCGCCACGACTTGGGCCTGTCTATGGTCCGCGCATTGCGCCGGCAGATCGACTACCCCACCTTCCTCAACCCCGCCGAGCTTCAACGTGTGCTGCGGTCCTATGCCGGCACCGCGCACGTGGACGAGATTCTCATCGTCGACGACGCGTTCCGTATCCAGGCGAGCCTGTCGCAGCGCCGCGTGGGCGCGCTCTGGTACGACCACCCGGTGGCGGACCTCTATGAATCGCCCGATCACGCTGCGGCGTGGCCGGGCAAGGATACGCTGACCGTCGCGGGGGTGCTCCAAGACGGACAGGATCAGTTGGGATACGTCGCAATCACACTGTCCACGCGCGAGATCTCGGCCGTGCTGTGGCGCGCGATGTTCATCATCGGCCTCCTCGTCTTCATCTGCGTCGTGTGGGGCATCCTGTTTTCCGTGCGCCTTGCGCACAACATCAGCCGGCCCATTGAGACGCTCATCGCGGGCGCGCAGAAAATCGGCTCCGGCGACCTGTACCACACCATCGAAGTGAAGGCCGGCGGCGAGATCGAGTACTTGGCCAGGTCCTTCAACCAGATGAGCGTGGACCTGCGCCACCGCATCGACGAACTCCGCCAGACCACGGCCGAGAAGGAGCGCATGGCCAAGGAGATGGAGATCGCCCAGCGGCTCCAGACGAGCATGCTGCCTTCCGGGCCGCCAGACGTCATGGGCTTGAGCATCGCCGGCCGCAGCCGGCCAGCCAAGGAAGTGGGCGGCGACCTCTACGATTTCATCGAGGTGGACGACGCGCACATCGGCATCGTGTGCGCGGACGCGGCCGGCAAGGGCCTCGGCGGCGCGCTGTTCATGGCCCAGTCGTGCAGCGTCGTGCGCGCGCTCGCCGCCGGAGAGCGAAGCCCCGCAGCCGTGCTCCAGAAGGCCAACAACGTCATCTGCCGCAGCGCCGGCGAGTCCGGCATGTTCATCACCTTCTTCTACGCGGTGGTTAACTTGGACACGATGCTCGTGCGCTTCGCCAATGCCGGCCACAACCCCGCGTTCATCCTCTCGCCCACGCGCGACGACCTGAGGCAGACCGACCTGACGGGCGTGCCGCTGGGCATCCTCGAAGACTCCGAGGTCGAAGAGGGCAGCCTCACGCTCGAACCCGGCGACCTGATGTTCCTCTACTCCGACGGGGCCACTGACGCCCAAAACGAAAACAAGGAGTTCTACGGCGCAGAGCGCCTCCGGGAGACGGTGCTCAGCCTTCGGCAGTGCGACCCCGACGACTTGGTGGCGCAGCTTGATCAGAACATCGCTGAGTTCTCGCGCCACAGCTTCCAGTTCGACGACATCACGCTTGTCGCCTTCCGGCGTGAGGCCGTGTGAGCCAACGCCATCCGCCTGACGGCGGACGCGAAGGCGCAGAGGCGCAAAGGGCCGAGAGGGATTGGGTTCGAGCCTCAATGGTGCGAACTTAAGCGATTCTGTTGTCCCGTAGGGACAATTGAAACTAGCCCAGCACTTCAGTGCTGGGAGCACGGATCGCCGAGTGGTCTGAAGTCCCGTAGGGACGGCTGAATGCTGTGAACGACCGCAGATCGGCGATTTGCCGATGTTCAGCCGTCCCTACGGGACTAGCCATTTGCCGTACACGGCGCCACTCCCAGCGCTGGGCTATTCTCGGCCGTCCCCACGGGACGCCAGGCTTAGGTTCGCACCATCGGGTCCGAGCCTTGCCCCCCTTCGCGTCTCTGCGCCTTTGCGTTTCTTCCCCATGAAGGACCATGAATGCCAACCGTACTAGCCATCCTCTGTAGCGGCCGCAAGGCCGGCTACACCGCCGGCCTCCTCCAAGCCGCGGCCGAAGCGGCACGCGAGACCGGCGACGCGGCCATCGACCTCGTCCATCTTCACGACTACAAGCTCGGCCCGTGCACGAGTTGCTTCGCGTGCATCCGCGGCGACGCGCATCGCTGCGTGCTCAAGGACGACATGGGCCGGCGCGGCAAGGGCGAGTTGTTCCGAAAGCTCCTCAGCGCCAACGGCATCATCCTCGCCGACCCGGTGCACATGTGGGGCGCGAGCGCGATGTGCCATCTCTTCTTCGAGCGCTGCTACCCCTTCGTGTGGAGCGGCGAGTTGGCCGGCATGCCGTTCATGTCCATCTCCTGCGCGACCAACCAGGGCATGCAGCACGTAGCCGAGCAGATGATCTGCCGGTGGGCGTTCACCCAAGGCATGCGCCACGTGGGCCAGCTCGCGGTGCACGCGAGCCACTACGACGACAGCATGGCCGAAGCGCGCACCTTGGCTAAGCTCCTCGCACAAGCCGCGGCCGACGACGCACAGCAGCGCAAGCCCTTTCCCAGCGACGTCGAGCGTTTCCTCGCCTACCTCGACAAGCCCTGGAATCCTCTGGAGAACTACCTGCACAACCTCACGGCCGGCACGATGAAGTGGCTGCCCAGCCTGCCGCAACAGGCGCGCAAGAAGGGAACGTTCAAGCGGCCGGAGGCGGTCGAGTTGCTCGCGAAGGCCGCGAAGGGCCTGAAGGCTTGCCTCAAGGCCCGCCAAAAGGGGGACACGGAGGAGGCGTGCCGGCTGCTCGTGGAGTGCAGTTCGTATTGGACGCACGCGACGTGGAAGGAATTCCTCGAAGAGCAGGCCATTGGCGTGAACCCGCCGCCGGTGTACCGCCCCATGCCCGGCGCCGAGCCGGAGCCGTCGGCCACGCCGGCGCCCGCGGGGCCCGGGAGGGACGAGTTGGTTCTCTACGTGGACGGCGCGTGCCGGGGCAACCCCGGGCCCGCGGCCGCGGGCGTGGCCATCTACAACAGCTACGGCCAACCCATCGAGCACGTGGGCCGCACCTTGGGCCGCGGCACCAACAACTACGCGGAGTACCAAGGCCTCCTGATCGCGCTCCAGCGCGCCCGGGAGTTGGGCGCCACTCGGGTGCGCGTGCGCGCAGACAGCGAGTTGCTGGTGAAGCAAACCCGCGGCGAATACAAAGTGAAGGCGCCCCAACTGAAGCCGCTCGCCGCGAAGGCGCAGGAACTCCTCGCGGAGTTCGAGTCGTGGGACATCGAACACGTGGGCCGAGGCGACAACTCCGCGGCCGATGGCCTGGCGAACAAGGCGCTCGACTTGGGCCGGAACTTCGTGGAGACTCCCGAGGCCTAGCGCTGCAATGGGCGTACACGCCGATCTCCTTCGCCTGGCCGAAGAGGCGCTCTGGTCTGCTGGCGTCGGCCCGAACCCCGGCTTTCACCCGGACCAGATCATCATCACCCAGGGAGCCCTCGACACTCCGGCGCGGTGCGCGTTTGCAGAAAAGGTGCGCGCCGCGTTTCCCGGCGCGGCCGTGCACGAGCAACTCGACCGCAACCACATGCAGGCCGAGTTCGCGCCGCGCGGTATCCCGCTCGCGGAAAAGATCGCTCGGGGCAAGCGCACGCTCGTGCTGGGCGTGCTGAAGAACTGCCTGCGCCGGAGCGAAGAGGCCGGCATCCACTGCCCCAACTACTGGCACTTCTCGGCCACCGGCTTCTGCTGGTACGACTGCGCCTACTGCTACCTCGCGGGCAGTTGCAGCAGCATCGTCGCGCCAACGGTGAAAGTCTACGTCAACTTGGAGGACGTGCTGCACAAGCTGCGCGGCCTGGGCCGGCGGCTCGATCGCGAGGCCGCGGGCGGGACGTCGTGCTACCTGGGCAAACTCCAAGACGGCCTCAGCCTCGATTGGCTCACGGGCTACTCGAAGGCCCTCGTGCCGTTCTTCGCGCGGGAGAGGCTGCTGCGGTGGGTCTTGCTCACCAAGAGCGCGTGCGTGGACAA
>JAJRTI010000789.1 GCA_024278415.1 Planctomycetota bacterium
AAGTGGAGCCACAGCGTCGTGGCGCCCAAGCCTGTGCCGCTCGGGCAATGGACTCACGTGGCCGCGACATACGACAACCAGACCCTGCGTATCTACGTCAACGGTATCGAGCAAGCCAGCCGCGAACGCGGCGGCGCGATTAGACCGGCCGAGCGCTCGATTTCTATTGGCGGCTACAACCAGTCGACCCCGCGCGCCGCGTTCGATGGCGTGCTCGACGAAGTGCGGATCTACGCGCGCGCGCTGAGCGCCGATGAGGTCCGCAAACAGTACGAGGCCACGAGGCCCGCACGATAGCCGCATGGCCCTTCCGCGACCGCACGCTGAGCGGAGATAATTCCGGAGTTCGCGAACTCCGGAATTACATCCATCTTCCCGTATCAGGTTTGGGATCTCTGGCCCCGACCCCCTCCGCGTTGCTCCGTCCTCGGAGCAACGCGGTTCGTAGTGCGTCCCGTTTGGGCCGCCCTACGAACGCGTTGTCGCGCGAACAAGGAGCGATGCCGCCCCGGATGAATGGTCCGCGGCAGACCAACAGGTATGGCCCGAGGACGGCCCGGTAACGATAGGTGCAAGATCAGAGCCCTTGCACCAGAACGTGACGAAGAGCAAACCCCGCGCTCGTGGCACACCCGTACGACTGACAAATCTCACTCTGTTGAACGGAACACCGCAAATGAAGAAGCCCAACGTCGTATTCGTCTTCGGCGACCAGTGGCGCGCGCAAGCCACCGGCTACGCCGGCAACTCCGTCGTCCAAACTCCCAACATCGACGCGCTCGCGGCCGAGAGCATCGACTTCACCCACGCGATCGCCGGCTGCCCAGTCTGCTCGCCCTACCGCGCAAGCCTGCTCACCGGCCAGCAGCCGCTCACGCACGGCGTGTTCGTGAACGACGTGTGCCTGAACAACGGCGCGACGAGCATCGCGCAAGCCTTCGCCGCGGCCGGGTATGACACCGCGTACGTGGGCAAGTGGCACGTGGACGGCCACGGCCGCTCGAACTACATCCCGCCCGAACGCCGGCAGGGATTCGAGTACTGGAAGGTGCTCGAATGCACGCACAACTACAACCACTCCGCGTACTACGCCGGCGACTCGGACGAGAAACTGTTCTGGGAGGGCTACGACGCGATCGCGCAGACGCGCGACGTGCAGCAGTACATCCGCGACCACGACAAATCGAAACCGTTCCTCATGATGCTTTCGTGGGGCCCGCCGCACGCGCCGTATGAGACCGCGCCCGAAGAGTATCGCGCGCGCTACAAGCCGGAGGACGTCGTGCGTCGGCCGAACGTGCCGGACGAGATGGCCGGCCAAGCGCGGGAGTGGCTCGCAGGCTACTACGCGCACTGCACCGCGCTCGACGACTGCATAGGCGAGTTGCTCAAGACGCTGCGCGACGAGGGCATCGAGGACGATACGATCTTCGTATTCACGTCCGACCACGGCGACATGCTGGGCTCGCAGGGCCAGGTCAAGAAGCAGCGGCCCTGGGCGGAGTCGATCCGCATCCCGTTCTTGCTACGCTACCCGGCCGCGTTCGGCCGCAAAGGCCGGAAGGTCGAGGCCGTCATCGACGCGCCGGACGTGATGCCGACGCTGCTGGGCCTCGCCGGGCTGCCCATCCCCGACACCGTCGAAGGCCTCGACTTCGCCGACTACCTCCGCGGCGGCCCCGACCCCAGCAACGGCGCGGGCGTGCTGCAATGCCCCCATCCGTTCGGACAATGGACCGCGTCTAAACATGGAGGCCGCGAGTTCCGCGGACTCTACACGGTGAAGCACACGTACGTGCGGTCGCTCGACGGCCCGTGGCTGCTCTACGACAACGACGCGGACCCGTACCAACTCGACAACATCGTCAACCAACCCGAGTACGCGGACCTACAAGCCCAACTCGATCGCGAACTCCAAGCGCGGCTCGACGCACGAGGCGACGAGTTCCGGCCAGGCATGGAGTACATCAAGCAATGGGGATATACGGTGAGTGAGAACGGGACGGTGCCGTATAAGAACTGAACGCCGCGTTTGCGTCGCCGACGCTCCGGAGGCGACCGCGCCGGCGCGATGTGTCGAGCCGCGGCATCGGATGCCGTCGGCTTCCGATGCTGTTTTCGACTCAGCCAGCGGGCAGCGCGGGCGGCGTCTCTATGCGCCTCTCAGATTGACGAGCACCACGGCCACGACCGACAGTGCGATGCCCCACCGCGAGCGCCGGTCGAGCCGCTCGTGATACGCCACGGCCGCGAGGAGCAGCACCAGCACGAGGCTGCCCACCGCGGTGACCGGGAAGAAGACGATGCCCGGCATCGAACCGAGAGCGGTGATGCTACAGTACAGCGTGGCCGCGTTCACCAGCCCCAAGGCCGCGCCAAAGGGCCAATCCAGCCCACGGGGCCGGATGCGACGGGCGAACATGATCCCCACCGCGATCACGCCCGCGCACCCGAACCACGCGGCCACGTAGTAGGGCCGTTGCGACGGGTCGCAGAAATGCGAGAACGCGCGCTGCGACAGACGCGACACGCCCGCCGTGGCGAAGCAACCCAACAGCGGCCACCACCGGCTCCAGCGTCCGGCTGTGGCCGCGCCCCAGCCGCCGTGGTGGATAGCGACGATGGCCGCGAACGAGAGCGCGAGGCCGGCCGTCTGCCACGCGGTCGGCCGCTCGCCCCACAGCGCAACGCCGGCCACAATGGGTACGACGATGGCCAGCCGCGTCACGACCGTCGCGAGCGAGATGCCCTGGCGTTCGAGCATGACCATGATGAATACGTAGCAGAGCACGTACATGGTGCCGCCAAGACAGCCGTAGCCCAGCGCGGCCACGGACAGCGGGCCAGTGGCGCCGCCCAAGGACGCACCGCCAGCCGCAAGCCCGGCCACGACGTAGTTCAGACACCCCACGGCAAGCACGCCGTACCCGCGCACGTGCGCGTGCTTCATCATGAGGTTGAATGCGGCGGAGAGGAGAATCGTGAAGCAGAGCCAATGCATGGGCGAGGGGTTCCAGATCCTAAAGTGAGCGTTGCCCGCAGCCAAACCTTCATCTTCGTCTTACTCTACAAGGCGGGCTGCGCCTGCAACCCAAGGCCACTGCCCGCTATGGATCAGAGGCAAGACATGCCGTGTGGAGCGCAGGTTCGCTGTTCCGTATTGCGTATTGCGTATTGCGTATTCGGATAGCGATCCGAGATACGCAATACGCAATACGCTGCCGAGAGTGCACGCACACCGCGCAACTTCTTGTTTTTCGTGACCGTTTCTGACGGTGAAGGCGCTACGCGATCTCGACCACTTCGAAGCGCTTGTGCGGGTACGTGCCGCCCACGTTGATGCACTCGATGGGGCCGTTGCGCGTGCGGCAGGGGCGGTGGTTGTGGCCGCACAGGGCCATGCGCACCTTCGGGCAGGCGAGCATCGCATCGCCGAGACGCGTGCTGCCCATGAACGCATTGGTGAACGCAAACTTGGGGCTGTCGTAGCGGTGCACCATGTTCTCGAACGGCACGTGGTGCGTCACGCACACGATCGCCTCCACCCGCGGCTCAACCAACGCCAGGTGCTCGGAGATGCGGTCGGCCATGAGCTGGGCCGCGGCCGCGTCCATGAAGGGCCATTGCACAAACCGCAGGTCGTTCCAAATGGCCGTGAGCCCGCGCACGCGGTCGGCAATGTCGTCCGCGGCCTCGACCAGGCGCCGCGCCGACGGGATGACCGCGGCTGCGCCGGGAGCGATCTTGTGTTCGTAGAAGCGCAGGGGCAAGCCCAGCGACACATCGCGCAGCGAGTAGTCGTACCAGCCCATGTTGCCCACGAGCGCGACCTCGCCCATGACGAGCGGCTCTTGGTCGAGGCAGTGGAAGCCACACTCAGATGCGACCGCGGGGATGGTCTCCTCGTGCACGCGCCAGGAATCTCCTCCGGCCTGCACCCAAATGTCATGGTTGCCCGGCACGAGGCATTTCGCGCCGCCAAAGCCCTTGAAGAGATTGAGGCACGCGCGCAGGATTTCCGGCTCGAACGCGAACGTGTCTCCCGCAATCACGAGCGCGTCCGCGTCGAGCGCGCAGATCTCCTGCGCCACGGCCTCGGTCCCGGCGCGCGACGCGTCGCTGTGCTCGTAGTGCAGGTCGGCTGTGACGGCGATCTTCATGGCATGGCTTGGAAGTATGGCAGGTCTGCCGCGGGCGCGCAACGCAGCGAGCGGGGACATGAACCAAGGGCGCGAAGCGCCCGACTTCGTGTCCCCAGACGAGCCCAGTCTTCAATTCCCAAAATCTTCCCCTCTGTCTGGGAACACGATGCGATCCCGCTTCGCGGGCTTCCGCATCGCGTCCCCGGGCGCATTGCCCCGCGCGGCGCGGCCTGTCATACTGGGCGGCCCTCGGCCGGCCAAGGCGGCCCGCCGCATTGCCTACCTTCGCGTAGCCCCACATGGCTCTCATCTACGTTGTTATCATTGGCGTGATCATCGCGTCGTCGCAGGAGCCCTTCGGTGGCCCGCGCGACTTGTATCCCGCGGCGGCCGTCAACGGGTTGGCGCTCACGCTTGTATTCTGCGTGGCTGTGACCGCGTTGCTCACGTGGTGGACGGTGCGTGCGTTCGGCAGGGGATCCACCCGCAGGTTCGCCCGGCGCGCGCACCGGGCCAACCTGCTGCTGCGGGCGGCAATCGTGGGGGCGTACGCACTGCTTGTGTACGGGTTCGACTGGCCCGTGATCGCGGGCATGTACGTGCCCGTCGTTCGGTCACTAGTGATGCTGGCGCCGTTCTTGCTCATGCTCCTCGTGGGCCTTGTGTTGCCGTACCGTGTCGAGCGTGTCGTGCGCGGGGCTGCTTGGAGCTTCCCGGCGTACGCGTGGTTTCAGTTCCGCCACTACGTCGTCATTGTGCTGCTGCCGTGGCTGTTGTTGGCCGCCGCGCACGAGTTGGTGCAAGCTTGGTATGACACGTTGAGGCTGTATGTCCCGTATGCTGATTGGTGCGCGTCCGCTGGGTTCGCTGCGCTCCTCTATATCCTGGCGCCAGTCGGATTGCGCTTTATCTGGCAGACGGAGCCCTTGCCTCCCGGCGAGTTGCGCAGCCGGCTCGAGGGCGTGTGCGGCGCGGCCAAGCTGCGATGCCGCAACGTGCTCGTGTGGCGCATGGGCCCCAGCCGCATCGCCAACGCCTGCATTGCCGGCGTGGTGCCGTGGACGCGCTACGTGTTTCTGACCGACGCGCTCCTGGCCCAACTGACTCCGGCCGAAATCGAGGCTGTGTTCGCGCACGAGGCAGGCCACGTGAAGCATCGGCACATGCTCTACTACCTGTGGCTCGCCATCTGCTTTCTGCTCGTGTACGAGGTTGTGAACGACGTGGCCGGAGATCTGCTTGGCCGATCGGACGTCGTTGAGATCGCCACGCTCTTGGCCACGGCATTCGTGTACTGGTTTGGGTTCTTCGGGTTCGTGTCTCGGCGCATGGAGCAGCAGGCGGACCTCTACGCCGCGCGGCTCATGGGAGGGCCCGAAGCGTTTGCGTCCGCGCTCGAGCAAATCTCGCTTGCCAATGGCATGGATCCCACCGCGCGCTCCTGGCGGCACTTCAGCATCGCCCGGCGCATCGGCTTCCTCTTGTCTGTTGCCGCGGACCCGGACGTGGAGCGGCGCTTCCAATGCTCGCTCCGGTATCTTCGCTTCGCGACCGTCGCCGTAGCCCTGCTCTGCGGCATGTACATTGTGCTATTGGAGGATCTATCGTGGTGAACATCGTTATGCTCGACAGCAAGACCATGAACCCCGGCGATCTGAGTTGGGAGCCGCTGGAGAAACTCGGCGCACTCACCACGTACGATCGCACCGCGCCGGAGGACACCACCGCCCGCGCGGCCGACGCGGAGGTCGTGCTCACGAACAAGACCGTGCTGTCCCGCGAGATCATCGGCCAACTGCCCAAGCTTCAATACATTGGCGTCTCGGCAACGGGCTACAACGTCGTCGACCTCGACGCGGCCCGCGAGCGCGGCATTCCGGTGACGAATGTGCCGGCGTATTCGACGCTCTCGGTGGTGCAGATGGTCTTCGCTCACCTGCTCAACCTGGCCTGGCGCTTGGCGGATCACACGCGGGGCGTGCGCGAGGGGCGCTGGGCGGAATGTGCCGATTTCTGCTACTGGGACACGCCGCTTGTGGAATTGGACGGCCTGACCCTGGGCATCGTGGGCCTGGGCGGCATCGGCCGCGAGGTCGCACGCGTCGCGCGGGCTTTCGGCATGAAGGTGATCGCCAAGACGCGCACCACCCCGGCAGAGCTGCCGGAAGGCGTCGCGCTCGTCGACCTCGATACGCTCTTCCGCGAGAGCGACGTGGTGAGCCTGCACTGCCCGCTCACGGACGAAACCGCCGGGCTCGTGAACCGCGAGCGGCTCGCGCTCATGAAGCCGACCGCGTTCCTCATCAACACCGGCCGCGGGCCGCTGGTGGACGAGCCGGCGCTGGCCGACGCACTGTGCGAGGGCCGCATCGCCGGCGCGGCCGCGGACGTGCTGTCCACTGAGCCGCCGAGCCCAGACAACCCTCTCCTGGCCGCGCCCAACTGCTACATCACGCCGCATCATGCCTGGGCCACCCGCGCCGCGC
>JAJRTI010000790.1 GCA_024278415.1 Planctomycetota bacterium
CGCCCCCCTTCTTGATCAGCGACTTGTGTTGCGTCGCATGCACATAACGCTTCGCCAGCACTCCGCGGTCGCCGGGCCGCCAGTCGCTGGACCAGATGCGGTCGTTCCTCTCGACGGCCATCTCGTGCAGCGACATCGCGTCCGAGAAATCGCGCTCCAGCAGCGCCCACAATTCATGCCGCGCCTGGCCCGCGTTGCGCACCGGCACTTCGATCGCGCTCTTGGCGCCATCGAACTGCATCGCCTTGCCAACCTTGCCCTCCGCGGTGGATATGCTGACGCCGCGGCCGTTGTGCCCGTTGCCAGATGCGTCCGCCGCGTCCGCGTCCAGCGGCCAATGCGCGACCGCATCAGCGGGTGGGGTCGCCGGTGCGGCCTTCATCTCGCCATCGCTGAGCACCCGCGCATACACACGCACATCATCAATGTCGCCCTTGAATCCGTTGGGCGGCCAGAACTTGCGCGCGGCCATGCCGATGCGCACGATGTGGCCGTCCGCGTCCGGGTCGGGACTGATCTTGCCTCCGCCGTCCGGCTTGCCATCGACGTAGAAACGCAGCTCGCGCTTCGTCGCGTCAAACGCCACGGCCACATGATGCCACTTGCCGTCCGCGACCTTGGTGCGCCCGGACAGCACGCGGATGTAGCACGCGTCGAACCCCAGCCTGCCCTTGCGCACAAAGAACACCTTGCCTCCCCGCTCCGCCCACACGCCCTTGTGCGAGGAGCGCGACAGGATCGTCCCCCCGTGCGTCGTGCGAATCCACGCGGTGATGGTGTAATCGGCCGTGCCCAGGTTCGGCAACGGCCGGCCCTTGCCCTCGGCCTGCTCCCGGCGCATGAGCGCTTCGCGCGACACGATCATCGTTTCGACCCACGAGCCCTTGCGAACATAGTGGGCCGGATCGTCGGCGCCAGAGGCTGCGCAGCACGATGCAAGCAGCAGAATGCAAGAAATACGGCAGCGTCTCATACTTGTCCATTCACACTTGAGGCCAGCCCGGGAAGCCTTCCATGTTAGCCTGCAAGTGAGCAACAGACAAGGCCAAGCAAACTGGACGGCGGCTCCCGCACCCAATCAGCGCATCAGTTCGCAGACGCAGACGAGCCGCCTCGCGTGGCGGCTCGGATCCCCAAAACTTCTCGATGTGTAAGCCACGTACCTGCCGTCTGGGGACATGCTGAAATCTCCGTCAATGCGCGCGCCGGCCGTCAGCGCGCGGGGCGCGCCACCCGCCAAGGCCGCACGAAATAGATCACCTCGAGAGACAAAGACCACGCTCTTGCTGTCTGCCCCCCAGCCCCCCCCTCAGTGCGTCAACTCCGGCAGTGGCTGGATGCATATGTAGCTCTCCCTGAAGTCCTCAGACTCACACCCATTGCTGCGGTGGTACACCGCAAAACGACCGTCGGATGAAAGGCTGAACTGGCTTTCCACGAAAGCTCCGAACGTCAGCCGATGCACACACCTGCCCTCCCATCCGACTGCATAGAAGTCGCCATCCCTGTTCCCAACAAAGACCAGGTGCCGGCCGTCGGGGTGCCATGCGAAATCCCGGGGGCTGGCCATGTGTACGGGGCCGCCATATGCCCGGCACCAATCTCCTCCCGCTTGTGTCATCGTCCATATTTCGTGCGAAAACCTTCTAAACGTGAAGGCCAGCCGCTCCCCATTGGGGCTCCACCTAGGGCCGCAGAACATGCCGCCGGAGGTCAGGGGCGTGGGACTCCCGCCATCGCCATTGCCCAGCATAATGTCGCACTTGAAGTCATATGGCCCATTCGGCCACTCCCTGGTCGACACGTATGCAACCCGGCCATCGATCGGATTCACACTCGGGGCGTCGCACGAAGCTGCGGTGAGCCTTGTGACTTCGACAACCCGGTTGCTCGCTACGCTGTACTGCCAGATCTGATCGCACATCCACGGACCAGTGGGTCCCCTCTTGACGCGAACAGAGGGTTTCCATGTACCGGCTTCCTTGGCCCATTTGCCCCGGGCAGGCGCGGAGTAGCGCCTGACCGTTGTCACTTGTGTGTGCATGATCGGCGGAGTCTTCGCGTGCGTGCCGGCGAAATACAGGAACTTGCCGGTGGCCGTCCATGCAGGCGGCTCCCCCTGGTCGACAAAGATGTCCTTCGTCACCAGCCTCGTCTTGCCAGAGGGCCGGTCTACGATGAACAGACGGGAGCCCGCCCACTTCCGCTTACCGACACGGGGCAGCATGACCGCGGCCAGACGTTTTCCATCCGGCGAGTACGCAAGCGTGCCTTCATTTGCTGAGACAGCGTCCGTTCGGGCAAACGTCGGCTTGCCGCCAGCAGGGGAGACAAAGGCCAAGCCGGAAGACATAGGAAGCGCGCCTCGCACGAAACGTTTCAATGCAAAGAACGCAATCTCATCACCTGTGGGGGACCAGAGCGGACACGTGCCTCTGATGAGAGGGCAACTGCCAATGAGAATGCGCTGCGCCCCCTTGCCAGACCGTTTCATCGCCTCATCCACAGCAAACACGACCTTATCACGCGGAAAGCGCGACCGCCAGCTTCGGCAGAGGCCGAACCGTTGCTCATGTGGATACGTCCGCACGGCTGGAACGTCCATCCCGGCATTCGCGAGGAGATTTCTGCCCCCCGCCACACCCGCGAACACATCGTCGAACCACACGCGGCCGGACGTTCCCCTTGCCTGGAGCGAGACCTTGACACGATCAGCACCAGGCATAGCGGTCGATCTCACTGCAACTCGCTGCCAATCCCTCTCGTTCATGGAAACGTGCGCCGTTGCCGGGGGGCCCACCGGCCTGCCAGCGGCATTCAGAAAAAGGACGCTAATACAAGGCCGATCGAACTGCTCCGTCACCGCCGTGGACACCCGACACCAAGCGGAGGCCTCGAATCTCTGCCCTGGCTTCACGCTGCCGCGCGGCGTGGTCTGCCACACCTCATTGAAGGCTGTGGGGATATTTAGCGACTGAGTACATCCAGCCCTGCATCGGTACCACACGAGCGCCCCCAAGAGGAGGTGTACGAGCCACCTTGTTCTATGCGTCATGAAGCTGGACTCCCATGCGGCAACGCCACCGCGCTAAAGCAGTACATCTCTACAATCCTGGTGTCCTGTCGCGCGGCCTACGAGTGGCTTGCTGCTCGCTTCCACGCGCACTCCGGGCATTTGTTGCCGTGGCAGTAACTGGCCTGCCCGCCGTGGTAGTCCGTGCAAGCCGCGTTGGAGTGGTCGGCTCTTTCGCAATACATTTGCATCTTCCCACACGGCTGATCCGTGTACTCCACACCGCACTCGGGGCATACCGCGGGAGCCTGCGTGTGGCAATTGGCGAAGACGGGGCCGGCTTGGACCCATGCCCGCAGCACGGTGCATTCGCCATCGCCCTCCGTCTGGTGGGTTTCGGTTTTCCCGCCAGGAAACTCCACGCTCTTCTTGTAGCAGCAGTTGTACATCAAGCCAGCCAAGACATCACCGGCCCCAGACAGGAGAACCGCAAGGGCAACCATGACTGTGCCAAGTGCATACAGAGAGCCTTTCATATCGAACTCCTTTCGTCGAATGGTTATCACTGACCTCTTGCCGTTCGCGGAATCGCAACGATCTGATCTACTTGTCGACACACCTCCCTTCTCAGAGGGACGGGATTCACTCACCTTCGCGCTCTTCGTCGGCCATGTGTTTCATATACTCGAAGTCCATTTTCGCCGGGAACAACTGGCACTCGTCAAGGATCTTGAATCGATGCTTGCTCGCTTCCTCGGCCAGCCTCACCGCTTCGTCGTATCGCCCCTGCAAGCACCGCACATACGCCGCATGGCACAACGCGCGATAGCCGATGTACTGGCGGCCCCGATTGGTATCGAGGCAGCAATACTCGAACAGCTTCATGTACGTTTGCACAGCATCGTCCAGCCTGCCGCGGAACACCTCCGCCTCCGCCTTTGCAGCCAATACGTTCTCCCTGTCTATGCCGTCCAGGCGCGGGTCGGCCAGGAGGTCCGGGGCTACTTTGACGATGTCCTCATACATGCCCAGCTTCTGCCATACCGGCACAAGTTCCGCCTTGATGCCCAATGCCGCGCTCGGGTGGTCGCCATACTCCTCCAGTGCTGCGAGTAGCCTTCCCTCAGCCACGTCCGCCCGGCCAGTCCCGGCGCGACGCGCCCCCCATGCAACCATCCTTGCCTCCGTCTGCTCAGCCTTGGCGCGGGCCAGCAGGAACTTGCCCGCCACGTCCAGGACCAAGCGCCTATCAAAGTGCTTCTTCAGCACCTGATAGGCCACGTCGGAGGCGTTAGGCAGCTTCGCGTCCATACACGCGAGCCCCACCCTGGCAATGGCCGCGCAGGCCTCTCGGGGCGACCGGGTAGTTGTGAGGTATTTGGCCAGAGCTTGCATCAGCGCGCGGGCCTCAGGCAGGTGTACTGGTGTCCAAGCCGCGAGGATCTCTATGGCCGCGGCCCGCGACGAAGCGGGCTTCTCGTCCCACGCAAAAGCGAGAAGCCGCATCCGCTGTCGATCCAGTGCAGACATGGCTCCCAATTCTCGTCTCGCTTTTGCTCGCCCGCTAGCTTTGTACAGCCACGCCAACGCAGCCGCCGCGCCACTATCGCTGCTCAGGGAGGCCGCCAGGTGGGCACAAGCCACTCGCTGCTCCCCAAGTGTGCCGACTTGGCGAACCGACTGCCACCAACCCCACGCGGCCGCGGCCTTGACGTCGCCCTGGGCCATCTTCGCCGTAGCCAGTTTCCTGCATCGGGCTGCGAGCCTGCGCCAGGCGGGCAGGCTCCGGTAGTACGCAGCCCGCTGCTTTGCCCATAGGACGCCCAATCGCTTGTATTCCTTCAGCCATGCCGCCTCTGCCGCAGCGGAGCGCGAGGGCATGCTCTCGATCCGGCCCGGGCCGAAATCTCTGTCCAGAAAAACGCCCGACAGCACCGCGCACACGCTCTCATGCTTGTAGATCCTCACCTTGACCGAGAGCGGCCCAAGCACCGCGAACCGCTCGTATTGGCCGCGGCCAAAACGTCCGGTCAGAGCCGCAGCCAGCGGCCGCCACGAGTCGTCGAAGACCACGATTCCCATGTTTCTGGGGCGGCTGGTATTTCGCCAATCGGCATCGACCATGTACAACGACAGCCGATGGGGTCCGGCCGGAATTCTCAACTCAACAAAGATATCGGGGCCACGATTGTCGAATGGGTGTCGCTCGCCGTAGTCGTCCCACCACACGCACGTGTGACTGCCTGTCAGCGGGTTCCACAGCGCGCCGGGGTCTCTGGACCGCCACTCGTGCAGCCAGTTCCGTGTCTCCTCAGCACCGGGGTAGTACGATCTATAGGCGATGGGCCGGTTCCTGGGCTGCTTGGACCAATCCCCGTAAGGATCCTCATAGTCGAGCTTGCCCAGTCTGCCGAACACATCGTGGTTGCCCGCCATCGAGCACAGGATGAAGCCGCTGTTCCCGTACGCCAAGGGCCAGTCGCCACGCGTCCTAGTATCTTGGCCCAAGTATACGACCTTCTCGGAGAGTGAGCCCATTCTGTGTTGAGCGCGCACAAGAGAAGCCACCGTCTCACGCGCGCTGCTTTCCTCGCGAAACTGCGACGAGAGCTGCTGGAACGTGGTTAGTTGCTCCTCGAGCCGGCCGGCCGCGCCGTACAGACGGCAGAGTTCGCCCAAGGCATTCGCTCTGACACGAGCGGTTTGATCCATGGAGGCGGCTACAATGCGCAATCCACGAATCCTTGCCGCAAGAGCCGCCGTACTCTCCTTCGCGGCCGAATCGTGCCCAACAGATGGAGCCGAGGCTATCCGCAAGGACGGCACGTCGATGATGCCCCCCATCCCTTCCTCGCAGTACACCTTGACCGTCAGAACGTTCGGTTGGCCATATCGCATAGAATCGGGCGGAAGCTCATAGACTCGCCGGACGCCGGGCATAAGCCCAACTGGGGTTGCGCCTGCACTCTGCCCGGGAAACTCCCCTGTCATTCCAATGGCCCTACCGTTCAGATACGCGGCGTCCACATCGTACACGCGCCCTAGATCAAGGAGCACCTTTTCGTGCCGCCAGACCTCGGGAGCGTGAAAACGTAGACGGTACCATCCATAGGCCTTCCCGCCCGGCTGCCTTGCGTTCCATCCCTCCTTCGCAACCTTGACCTTCTCCCAGTCCTCCAGCGTCGAAGGCCACGGGTCACGTCTGTCAGGGATCGCCACATGCTGCCACGCCGTATCATCGACATCAGCGCCCGACCATTCCGCCTCGCTGTTCTGTCCCGCACCTCTGAACATCCAAACGGCATCTTCACTCACTAGCGCCGCGCCAATCACCGGTTGGCACAGCATCCCGCCGACACCACCTGCATCGTACACTTTCACGGCCACTACATTCTCCCCGCGGCTTCTTACTAGCATGGCTGGCACTCGGTAAGACCGCTCCACGCTCCACGCGGATTTGAACTCTGGGGGGAAAGCGCCAGACGCGCCCACTCGCCGGCCGTTGAAGTAGACCTCATCACAGTCGTCAACGAACCCCAAGTCCAATATGAGGTCGCGGCCCGCCAGATGCCCAGGTACACTGAATCGGAAGCGATACCAACCGTACACCCCGTCCTCCGGCTGCACTCGGTCCCAGTCGCGGTGGGGGAAACGACAGGGCAACCATTTCCGGTCATCAACATCGACGTCCGAGTAGTCGGACTTCCCGTCCTTGCCACAGGGCAGGAATCGCCACACGCCGAGCTGCATCGTTGCGCCCTGCGCGCCCCTCCCCGATCTCACTCCGGCCATCAGCCCAATGAGCACGGCGCAAGCAACGGGCGCCCATCTGCTACCACCGTTAGAGAGCCGCATCAGCAAGTACCCCCTGCAAGACGAGAAACGGCACAGCCTGAACACTACATGATCCACATTCTACCCCCCCCCCTCAAACGTCTGTCAAGTACTTTCTCTTCATTCTTTCTCAATCCGCCTGACGCCATCCTTCCACGCATCAATAGTGTCCTTTCCTGAATCGTATCCATCTTGTCGATATCTCCTCTCGCCGCGCGGACAACCGCCACACGCGCAGCTTCTCGTAATCAGGTTACATTTTGCGCGTACGGCGGAAGCCGATCTTACCCCGGCAGGCGGGCGAGCCTTTCCGCGACCAACCGGGCTCATTCGTCCACCGCAAACATGCGTATCGCCTCCTCGTTCAGCGTCACGCCGAGGCCGGGCTCCGTGGGCACGTCGATGCGTCCCTCGACTACGGGGAACGACTCGTTCGTGATCGCGTCGCGGATGGGGTGCGCAGTCAGGTCGTATTCGAACGGCGAGGCTTGCGCGTTCAGTGACGGCGGAGTGCAGGGGAGCGCGGCCGCAAGGTGGAGGCACGCCGCGCGGCCGATGTTCGTGCCCCACACGTGAGGCGTGGTCTGGATGTGGAGCGCATGGGCCATGTCCGCGATGCGTTTGGCCTCGCCAATGCCGCCGCAGGAGCACACGTCCGGCTGCACGATGTCCACCGCGCGATGCGTGAGCAGATCGCGGCAGCCAAAGCGAGTGAACTCCGACTCGCCGCCGGCGATCGCGATGCTGAGCGCCTCCTTCACCTCACGGTATCCGTTGATGTTGTCCGGCGTGACTGGCTCCTCGAACCACGCGACGTCCAGCTCCTCCAGCACCTTGCCGAGCCGAATCGCAGTGCGCGCATCGTACGCGTAGTTCGCGTCGACCATGAGGTCTACATCATTGCCGATCGCGGCGCGCACTGTGCGCACGTTGTGGATGTCTTCCCTCAGGCCAAAGCCGACTTTCATCTTCACGGCCTTGAAACCTTGCTCGACGTAGCCGGCCGCTTCATCCGCCAACCGTTTCGGCTGGTCCGGGCCGTCGGTGTAGTACATGCCCGTCGCGTACGCGTCTAGCTGCAAGTGAAACGCACCGCCGAGGAGCTGGTGCACCGGCTTGCCCACGGCCTTGCCCTTGATGTCCCAGAGCGCGATGTCAACGCCGCCAAGCGCTTGAGCGGCCAGCCCACGGCGCGCGTATTGACGATACCGCTGGAACAGCTCCAGCCACAGCACGTCGCTGTCAAACGGGTCACGGCCGATGAGATGCGGAGCGTAGAGTTCGTCGACGATGACCTTCGCCGACTCGGGCGGCCCACAGCACTCGCCGATGCCCTCGATGCCGTCGTCCGTGCGGATGCGCACAAGGGTCGTGGCCCGGCTGTCTGCCCAGTTCTGTGACCAGCCGAAGCGCTGAGGGAGCTTGGCTTTGAGAATGATGGATTCGATTGTCTTGATGGGCATGTGCCGGTTTCCCTTGTGACCAGGCCGTTCGCCGTACGGCGGAATGGCGCTGACCTAAGCGATTTGTTGCCCCGCAGGGGCACTTGAGAATAGCCCAGCACTTCAGTGCTGGGAAAGCGGATGACCAGGCAACCCCGAGTCCCGTAGGGACGGCTGAATGCCGAAAACAGCCGCAAATTGGCGATTCGCCGATATTCAGCCGTCCCTACGGGACTGGCAACTTGCCGTCGATGGCGCCCTTCCCAGCGCTGAAGCGCTGGGCTATTCTCGGTCGTCCCTACGGGACGCTGGGCTTAAGTTCGCACCATTGCGCCTGCCTGTGCGTGTCCGCACGCAGACAGGCCGTACGGCGGACGGGACTCCAAACTGCGGCTCAGATCGAGATGGGATAGCGGCCGTACTTGACCGCGGCCTCGATCATGCGCTGAACGTTGGCGAACGCGCGCTCCGGGTGGCGGGAGTTGCCGGTGCCGGCGTGGCCGCCGGTCGCGCGCAGCACGAAGCCTCCGCCGGGCGCGGCGTCTCGGATCGCGGCCTTCACCATCTCCTCCACGTCGTCGGGCTCGCAGAACTCGAACTGGGGGGACGGGATGTTGCCGCACAGCAACATGCGGTCGCCCACGCGGCGCTTGGCCTCCGCGAGGTCCACGTCCGCGTGCGGCGGCCCTTCGCAAGGCTCCACGCCGTCGATGCCCAATTCGGAAAAGCGCTCGAGGTAGTCCATGATGCAACCGTGGCAGTGGATGCGAATCTTGCCGCCGTGCTGGTGGACAAGCCCGTAGAGCCGGCCGTCCGTAGGCACGATGTACTCCTCGAACATGGGCCTCGACAGCCACGGCTTGATGGTCATCTCCATGCCGCACTGGCCGAAGTACTTCGGCTCGACTTCCGCGAACATGCGCTCCATCTGCGCAAGAATGCGGTCGGTGTAGCAGTCGAGGAAATCGTGCACGAGATCGCGCTCGGAGATCAGCCACTCGTACCCGTCCGCGCGTAGGGTGTTGCGCGTGTACGTGCCGAAGGGCTGGGGGAAGTGCACGAGCACGATCCCGCGCTCGCCCATGTTCTCCACTGCGCGCGTGTAACCGCTGAAGTCGGTGGGCAGCGGCTCGAAGGGCGCGTCCATGATCGCCCTCAAGTCTTCGGGCGAGCTGAGGTAGTGCTTCTCCCACGCGTAGTCGTTGGGGTCGTTGGTGGACGTGGGCTGATACGTGACCGCGCTGAAGTCGCCGACCGGCGTGTGCCAGGTGCGCCGGCGCCGGGTGTATTCGCCCGGCTTCTCATCGATCACCTCGACCGTATGGTGCGCTTCGAGGCCAAAGTAGCCCCATGCCGGCCCCCAACCGCCGAACGCGTCGTGGTATTGGTCCACGAGCGCGACCATTTCCGCGGCCCGCGGATCCTCTCGTGCGCTCGGGGCGATCCCGGCTTCGATGGGCACGCGGTCCGGCTCCTCGAAGCTCCAAGCCGTTTCAAGGCGCTCGCGGGAAGTCATGGCGTCCGGCATGTTCGTGCTCCATGAGACTCGTAACAGCCAAGGCGTTTGCGGTATTCTATGGGCGTTCGCTTGGACGCGCAAGCGGACCGCGTCCCCGAAGCTGCCAGGCTTCGGGGATGCTGAGCCAAAGACCCGTGCCCGCGCCCTGGCGGGCACGGCTACAGTGCAAAGAGATAAGGAAGGCCGATCATGCCTATTGGCGCCGTGACCCCTGCCGAGTGGTGCGACGTGGTCGATCCCGTTTCCGGGCTCACCTTGCGCCAACTCACCACGTACAAGACGAACAACCATCACGTCTACTTCACGAACCCAGGCTGGTACGACCGCGGCAAACGTATGCTGTTTGGATCGGACCGAGGCAACCGGACGAACCTGTTTTCGATCCACCTCGAGTCTGGAGAGATCACCCAGTTGACTGACCTGGAGCCGGTCGGGCTGCCGCGAGAGACGCAGTTCCTCTCCATCTGCGTCAACCCGGTTCGGGACGAAGCCTACTTCTGGTACGACCGAGAACTGCGCGCAATCGACCTGACGACCTTCGAGCAACGCACGCTCTGGGTGCTGCCCGAAGGCTTTACCCGCTCGATGATCAACTGCACCGCGGACGGCGCGTACGTGTGCTCTGGCGTGTACGAGGACCTGTCCGACCGAATCCATATCGACGTACTGCGCGGGTATGCCGGGTTCCGGGAGATCTTCGCGGCCAAGCCCCAATCCCGCATCATGCGTGTCCCTGTGGACGGCGCTGGCGCGGAGTGTGTGCGGAGCGAGCAGTCCTGGATCGGCCACATCAATACCTCCCCCACGCAGCCAAACATACTGACGTTTTGCCACGAGGGGCCGTGGGACTTGGTGGACAATCGCATCTGGGGGCTGGACCTAGCCACGGGGAAGGCGTGGATGATCAGGCATCCCGAAGACGGCGAAGCGGTGGGCCACGAGTACTGGCACGCGGACGGAGAGTTCATCGGGTACCACGGCCGGTGCCCAGATGGGCGCAAGTTCTTCGGCAAGGTCAAGTACGACGACACGGACCGGTTCGAGGTCGACTTCCCCGGCGAAACGGGCCACATCCATTCGAACGATTTCCGCCTGATCGTCGGCGACGGCGCCGGGTACATCCGCCTCTGGCAATGGAACGGCGAGGGCTTTGACGGCCCCCGAGCGCTCGCGCACCACCGCAGCAGCATGAAGATCCAACAGGCGCACCCGCACCCGCGTTTCACGTGCGATGGGAAGCGGGTCGTGTTCACCACGGACTGGACCGGTTACTGCCAGATCTACCAGGTTGACGTTCCGCATTTCGACGCGCTGCCCCTCATCGACGAAGGATGATCCCCCACATGAGAACGCCCTTCAACGCGCTCCCCATTCGCGGCCATGCGCATGCCAAGAGAAGCCGGCGCGCGGCGGCGCTGCTGGCGCTAATGATCCCGATCGCCGCGGCAAGCGGCGCCGACCTGCTGATCGCCAAGTGCGAGCTGTCCGAAGGCTGGTCGCTCCACCTCGGATCCGAGTACTTCGGCGCCAAGGGGGCGCTTTCCGAGGCCAGTGCCCCGGGGCGCCCCTCTTGCCTTCGCGTGGATTTCGATTTTACGGATGGCGGACGCTACGTCGGCGTCAGGCTGCGCCGGAGCATCGCAGCCGCGGACAAGATCGCGTTCTCGGTCCGCATGGCCGGAGCCGGCTGGGGCGCTTGCCGCGTGCGCGATGCACGCGGCCAGACCCACGCGGCCAGCTTCAAGGTCAAGCCCGGCGCATGGCGCCGCGTCGTGCTGCCGCTCGACACCAAGACCTTTACGTCGCGTTGGGGCGGCCCCAAAGACGGCACGTTCTACTTCCCGCTCAGGCAGGTGCTCGTGGCCGCGAACAAGGGAGCCGACCGCAAGGGCGGCTTCCTGCTCGACGACCTGTCCGTCATCATCGACAAGCCGAAATTGGAGGATCTTTGGGCCCTTCAGATTCTTCCAAGCGCGCCGAGCGGAGTGGCCTTCCCAGGCGAACCGACCACGGTCGAACTCGTCGTCGTGAATCGCAACAAGACGGCGGCAACCGCGGAGCTGCGCCTCCACATGGAGACGTTCGATGGCGATAAACGCGAGCGCAAGTGGAAGGTGGCCGTGCCGGGCTGGGGCGAAGCGCGGCAGTCGGTCACGCTCGATACGGACACGCCGGGCTACACGGCTCTCCGCGGCCGGCTCGTCGTTGCAGGCAAGACCGCGGTGCAGACGCGTAGCGCCGTCGCAGTCGTGCCGCGGCCGGTGAACTACCGCAAGCGCGACCGTTCGAGCTTCTTCGGCGTCATGAGCATCTGCGACTACGAGGCCGCGGACCGCATCGGCGTGAAGAATGTCCGGCCCCAGGCGTACTGGAGTTCGGTCGAGCGCCCCAAGGACAACTACCTGTGGGGCCGGCACGACCGCATCATGGCCGAATGCCAGAAACACGGCATTGGCATGGTCATAACGGTCAGGCCGGAGAACCGGCCGGCCTGGGCTGCGTGGAAGTCCCTCTCCGAGCTAGCCTCGCAAAAGGAGCATCTGAACGAAGTGCGCGACTTTGCTCGTGACATCGCCAAGCGCTACGCGACGCAACTCGACGGCGTAGAGATCCTGAACGAGCCGGATCTCACCTGCGGCCGTGAGCCGGGCGTGTCAGTCGAGGAGGCGATCCGAACGACTGCTGCGATCACAGCGGCCGGCGCGGCCGGCGTGCGCGCGCCGGATCCCGAGATGCCGGTGTTGGCGCTCAGCGTCTCGGGCAGCGACTTTCGCCGCGGCCTGGAGATCACGAGAGGCGTGCTCGTACGCGTGCCGGGAGCCGTGGACATCTACGCCGGCCACCCGTACAGCAACGTGCGGTACATGGGCAAGGGCCGGCGCGCCCAGTCGCCCGAGGAGAGCCGCGTGCGCGAGAAGCTTCAGGACGCGCTCGCGGCGCTCAAGGAACACGGCCGGCCGCCGCGCATCTGGTCGACGGAACTCGGCTGGGCCATCAGCCCGTTGGAGCCGCTGCTGAGCGACGCATCCGTCGAGTTCGCCGCGTTCGCGGCGCGCGCGCTCATCCTCCCGAAGACGGTCGAAGGCGTGGAGAAGCTCTACTGGTTCAACATGCGCAACAGCGGCGAGCGCGGATACAACTACGGTCTGTTCCAAGGCGCACCCAACAGCGTGGCGCCTCACTACCCCATGCTCGCCGCGTGCGCGTACGCCGCCTGCGCGCGCATGCTCCACCACACGAAACCCGCGGGTCCGATCAGCCTAAGCCCATCCGCGCGCGCCTGGCGTTTCGATTCGCAAGAGCACGATCGCGCCGTTGTGGCTATCTGGACGACGGGGGAGCGGCTACGCATCCGGGCGCGTGTGCCTGCAAGAACGTCTGTGGTGAATTCTCTCTCGCGCGAAGTGGCCGCGGGCCGTGCGATCGATGTCGTGCTCACCTCGCTCCCAGTCTATGTGGCGGTCCCTCTCGCCGACGGCGATGCCTTGGCCAGATGCCTCCAAAAGGCCCAACTCGATGCTGAAAACCCCATCACCCTGCGCGCAGCGAATGTCGAGTCGATCCACGTGCTGAACGTGGATCTGTTCAATCACACGAACCGTGATGTGGCCGCGGTGCTCTACTCGCGCGCGAGCACGATTCGGCATCCCGCGACACTCAAGCCCGGGGCGAACCGCGTTCGCTATCCCCTCAGCCGCATCTTCCGCGAACGTCGCCCCAAGGTCGTGGACCTCACCGTTGCCGGCGAGGGCGTCGTGCTGAAGCGTGAGGTCAACACGGCGTTCCGCCCACTCTCACAGGTCGCTGCGGCCAAGATCGACGGCAAGCTCGACGAGACGCGGGCGCTCGAAGCGATCCGCTTGGCCGAGCATAAGTACGTGCTGCCGCCCGATCCGACAGTAGGCTGGAGTGGCCCGGACAACCTGAGCGTGACCGCATGGATTGGCTGGAACAAGACCGGCCTTTACTTCGCCGCGCGCGTGACGGACGACAAGCACGTCGCGCACTTCGACCAGGCCACGAATTTCTGGAAGTCCGACAGCATCCAACTCGCCATCGACGAGCGCAATGATTCGGGAGTGGGCTTTGACGACGACGATCGCGAGGTGGGGTTTGTGTTGGGCAAGAACGGCCCCCGCGCATTCACGACCTACCCCAAGCCCGGGGCCGCGCTCGCCTGCGACCTGGCGATCGTGCGCGCCGGCAACACGACGACCTACGAAGCGCTCGTGCCATGGAAGACGCTCCGCCTCCCCGCGCCCTGGCCTGGCCGCGTCATGGCGATCAACTTCATTGTGAACGAGAACGATGGCGCGGGCCGCGCCTACTGGCTCGGCCTCACCCCCGGCATCGGCAGCGGCAAGAGCCCGCAGGACTACGAGGAGTTCGAGTGCGTTGGCAGCAAGACCAAGAGGTGACGTTGGGCGTGCGCATGTCCATGTGCCACACGCGCCACGAGTTTCCCCAGAATTTCCAGCGGTTCGACCGCAAGCCCGGTGTCACCGGTCTGTTACAACGATTGTCATGTACATTGGCCCGTGCCGGACGAGCAGGCCGTTTGTAGTGGGGCGATTTATCGCCCGTTTCTTCAGCGTTGCTGACGGGCCATGAATGGCCCTACTACAAGCCAGCGGCGTCTGCCGCTCGGATCAGCAAATCTTGTGGGGAAACTCCTGGTCACACGCGCGTCGGAGGCAAAGCGCGGTCAAGCTGGCGCACATGTGCGGCGACGCCTCTACTCTGGCCCGCGGAAGTCTAACACCTCCTCGCGCTCGCCCTTCTTGAGCACGACCACGCCGCTGCCCCAGTCGCCCTGAATGAACGGGCTGTCGTAGACCTTTTTGGGCCGCATGTCGATGGGCTTGCCATCGACTTCTGGGAGCCGCTTCGAGTCCGGGTAGAATGCGAGTTCGACGTTGTAGAGAGAACTGCGGTAGCTCAGCTTGCCACCGTCGAGCGTCATCGGGTTTGACTGGGTCGCGGCGCGACACGCGGCGAAGTCGGAGTAGTCGCGCTTGCGCGCGGCCTCCATGATGATCGCCGAGAACGGATCCTTGCACTCCAGCCACTGCCCCGGGGCCTGGGCTTGCCTCGCGTCCTCGACCCACTCGGTCTCGCCCTGCACCACACGCACCGCGGCGTACGCATGGGGCGCTTCGACGAACACCCAGCCGGCCTCCTCGACGCGCTTGAGGCATTCGGGGAACCACACACGCTGGCCGCGCGCGTGCCGATGCGTGCGCAGCTTCTGGAGGATCAGCACCCCCTTGCGCTGCACGGACCAGTGCGAGTTGTACACGCTGCCGCGTTTAGGCTTGAGCGGTTGTGCGAAGATGACCGCGTCGGGATGGCCGGCGAAGAGGATGCCGTCCCACCGGTTCTGGCTGCTGATCGCGGCCCACTCCTCGTGCGGCCGCGGCTCGACCATGCTCGTGCCCATGATGAAATCGGGCGTGCAGTACGTATAGCGCAGGATCCCGCCGTAGTCGCCGCGTAGCACGTAATGGTCCCAACCCGCGGCCGCGGGCTTGGGCAGCAGGTTGAGTCCCGGCCGCCGGGAGACGTACTCGTATACCCCGCGCCCTTCCACGTCGAGCGCCATGTCGGCCACGCACAACGGCGGCCGGTAGAAGCTCGTCGCGGCGCACATGTGCCCGGGATGCTGGCTGCGCATGTTGCCCAGGCCGAAGTAGTAACACGCCATGCCCTGGCCGCTGAAGAACGCACCGCGGGTGGACGTGCGGCCGGCGTAGATGCGGTGCTTCGCGCCGCCGCGGACGCCGTTGATTTGTTCGATGGCCCAGTCGGCCCAGAAGAGGTCGAGCAGCATCTTCATGCGCCGGCGCAGCTCCGCGTCCTCCGCGAAGTCGGCCATGTTGTACCAGCCCTGGAGCGTGTACTTGTTGTACGTCGACCCGACCTCGACGAGCAGCCCCTTGGCCGCGCGTTCGCGCGCGTAGCGCTTGTAGTACGCGTCCCAGGCCGCGGCCATCTGCGCGGGCGTGGAGCCGTCCGCGTACCGCTTGTCCCGGTAGCCCGGCGCGTCCTTGAGGATGTGCGCGGCGCCCCAGAAGCCGGAGCGCGACATCGCGCCGTGGTTCTCGCTGCCCCACATCCACCAGACGCGCGCCGGGTCCGCGTACTCGATGCGGCAGTGCTTGCGAGCGGAATCCCAGAAGATGCCCAACAGCTTCGCCTCGACCTCCGGGCTGAGCCGCCCGGGGTGAAACTTGCTCTTGGAGTTGAAGAGGAACCAGATGCGTTGGAGCAGGTTGATCTGCCAGTGGTAGTCGTTGACTTCTCGACGGCCTTTCTTGTCCCGCGCTGGGGTGGGGTCGCATGGGAATGCTTGGGCCATCTTGAGCAGCGCCGCGTTCGCCTCGTCGGCCTTTTCATTCAGCAGCAACGCGGCCAGCGCGAAGTCGATGTAATGCCACGGGCCTTCCGGGGGGTACGGCTTGGCCACTTGCTTGCGGAGCATTGCGTCGCGTCGCTCGTCAAACTTGCCGAGCACCGCGCGGAGTTCGTCGTCGCTCATCGCGAGCGCGCGCTGGCTCAGCAGCACGGCAATGGTGATCGTGAGCATGCGCTTGCTCACACTGAATGCTCCATCTGGCATAGACGTCGAGCCTGGTCACGGACATTCCACGTCCGTGACCCACACGCGCGGACCTCCTGGTCCGCGGGTATCGCCAGGAAGTTGAGAGCCGCGACAGGATCGTACCACCGGCCGCCACGCCCTGCAATCCTTGCCACGGGTGCGGGCCTACGTATAATGGACGCGTGCGGCTGAGTATCCCCACGTCGTCCCCTTGTGCAGGAGGCGCGCCATGGCTAGGCGCATCGACCCGCTACACGACTTCGCCGTCGGCGCGTGCATCATGCGCTTCTGCATCGGGCTATTCTTCGGGGCGCTGTTGGACGTCATGATCGTTGGCGTGTGGGCATTCTTCTACAGGATGAGAAGGCCAGAAGTCATCTCCCTCCGAACGTTTGCTTGGCTCCTTGGATGCTTGCCGGTTGTTTGGGGAGTCTTGAGCATCTTCTGGCTGGAGCCAATGACGGAGTTCGTGCGTTCGTCATGGGAAGAAGGCCCCACGATTCTTCTCAGGTTTTGCCCCAGTTGGTTACGCTACTGGCGCTGGAAGTCTTGAGGGTATTGCGAGTGCCGCGCTACTGCCCGATCGGTATCACCTGAGTCCACGTCCGGCTCGACTCTCGGAACCCGCCGGGGCCGTCGCCCGTGGCCGCGAAGAGGTGGGTGGGCTGGCCGTTGTGGAACAAGAGCTGCGGCCGCTCGAGGCACCCTTGCACGGTCTCGGTCCCGTCATCCCACCGCACGCGCCGCGAGTATGCCTTCGGCGGGTCGGACACGCACCAACTCAGGCCGTCGTCGGACACCGCGTGCACGCCAGCGTGTTTCTCCCCTGTGATGCCCCCGGTCATGTCCTTGGCAAGCATCTCGAAGTGGCCGCCGGCTTGCCACACGTAGGGATCCTCGACGAAGTTCCCGCCTTCGAGTTGGAATACCGGATCGTCGGCAATGCGCTCGAATGGGCCATCTGGGCCGGCCGTGCGCGTCGCGCCGATGCGCAGGCCGTCGGGCGTGTTTGAGCGATAGAACATGAGGATGCTGCCGTCGTCGAGCACACAGGCCGCGGGATTGGTCACGACCTTGCTGTCCCACTTGCCCGGCCGCGGCTTGAGGATCGGTTCGTCGCGGCGGGCCCATGGCCCGAGCGGCGAGGCCGCGGTGGCCAGGCCGATGCGAACCGTCGCGTACGACTCCGTCGGCTTCGTGCGATCGCCCGCGTGCAACTCTTCCGCGGTGGGCGCAGGGGCGGTGTAGGTCGCGCCGATGTAGAAGAGGAGGTACGTGTCCCGCCACTTGTGAATCGTCGGGTTGTGCGTCATGCGGCCGTCCCAGTACTGCGCGTCCCGCGCGGGCAGGACGACTTCCTGGAATTCGTACGGCCCCTCCGGCGTGGCCGACACCGCGCGCACGACCTCGGAGTAGACGGTGTATCCCTCGAAGAACGGATAGCGCTTGGGCCAGCGCGACGCGAAGAGGTGGTAGAGGCCGTCGTCGCCGCGGACGCAGGAGCCTCCCCAAACCCAGTAGTCGTCCATGGCGAATCCGCCGTTCACAGGGGCGGGTTGGAGTCGGTCGATGAAGGCGCGAGTGGGCATGATTGATAGGGTTGATGGTTGATGGTTGATGGGCATTGCTCGGTTGCAGGCGCCCGGTCTTCACATCTGCAAGCCACCCCCTGTTGGCCCCAGCGGAGTGCTGTCCTTGCTGCGGCATTGTACGCGCATGCGCTTGCTCGCGCAATGGGGCAGGGCATCTTGCCAGGACTTGACGCCAAGCCGAGCGATGGGGTAGACTCTGCGCGCGAACGTGGGCTACGGCCCTACGAGCACAGAACAAGCTGTACCCCTCAACCTTTCGGCAAGGAGAGAACATCATGGCCCGACCAGTCACACTGTTTACCGGCCAGTGGGCGGACCTGCCGCTCGAAGAGCTGGCTGAGAAGGCCGCGAGTTTTGGCTACGATGGCCTCGAACTCGCCTGCTGGGGCGACCACTTCGACGTGAAGGCCGCCCTGGAGGACGACGCCTATTGCAAGGGCCGGCACGAACTGCTCGGCAAGTACGGGCTCAAGGTGTGGTCCATCAGCTCCCACCTCGTCGGCCAAGCCGTGTGCGACATCATCGACGAGCGGCACAAGGCAATCCTGTCCGAGGAGATCTGGGGCGACGGCGATCCCGCGGGCGTGAACAAGCGCGCGATGGAGGAGATGAAGGACACGGCCCGCGCGGCGGCCAAGCTGGGCGTGGAGGTCGTGAACGGCTTTACCGGCTCCTCGATCTGGCACATGGTCTACTCGTTTCCGCCGGTCGACCCGGCCATGATCGATGCCGGCTTCGATCTGTTTGCGGAGCGCTGGAACGAGATCCTCGACGTGTTCAAGGCCGAGGGCGTCAAGTTCGCGCTCGAAGTGCACCCCACGGAGATCGCGTTCGACCTCTACTCAGCGGAGCGTGCGGTCGAGGCGCTGGGCGGGCGGCCGGAGTTCGGCTTCAACTTCGACCCCAGCCACTTGCATTGGCAATTCGTCGATCCGGTCATGTTCATCGACGCGTTCCCGGAGCGCATCTACCACGTGCACATGAAGGACGCGATCACCACGCTGGACGGCAAGTCGGGCATTCTCTCGTCGCACCTCAACTTCGGCGACGCGCGCCGGGGCTGGGACTTCCGCTCGCTGGGCCGCGGCGGTGTGAATTTCGAGGAGATCATTCGCGCGCTCAACCGCGCCAACTACCAAGGCCCCCTCAGCGTCGAGTGGGAGGACAGCGGCATGGACCGCGAGGCCGGAGCGGCCGAGGCCTGCGACTTCGTCAGGGGTGCGGACTTCGAGCCCAGCACGGTCGCGTTCGACGCCGCGTTCGACAAGGAAGATCAAGCCTAACCGGCTTTGCTTCCCAATTCAGCTATTGCCCCTGCCCGGCCCCGAGCGACGTTGCCGCCCGGGGCCGTTTCCTTACACATCCGGAAACTGCCCCCCATGATCGAACGCCACCTCACGCCATCCGACCTCGCCGGCAAGGTGATCGACGCCCATGCGCACGTGGGCGTGGGGTTGCAGCACTACGTCAACGCGGCTTACCCGTACTGCCAGAGCCTTGAGGGGCTCTACTACAAGCAGCGAGCGGGCGGGGTCGACGCAAACGTGGTGTTCCCGTTTTCGGCGGACTTGCACTTCGACATGGGGCACTTGAAGGAAGGCCGTTGTGTGCCGGCCGAGGAGCCGTTTTCGCGCGTGCCGTACGAGGCGGAGAACCGCCTGCTGTCCCGCGAGGTGTTTGGCTACTGCCCCGAGCTGGTTGAGCGATTCTTGCCATTCGTGTGCGCGGACCCTGAGCGCGAGGTGGACGCGCAAGTCCACGTCATCGAATCAATCGCGGCTGAGCACCCCGTCTACGGGATCAAGATCGTGCCGGTGTCCGTGCAATCTCCGCTGGCCGCGCTGCACGACGCCGGCCGGCCGCTGCTCGACTTGGCTGAGGCGATGGACATGCCGCTGCTTTTCCACGTGACCGCGCACAAAGAGGAGGCCTGGTCGCGGCCGGAGGTTGCGCTCGACTTGGCCGAGCAGCACCCGCGTTTGCGGTTCTGCCTCGCGCACTGCATCGGCTTCCTGCGCGGCCTGCTGGAGCGCGCGGACGCGTTGCCCAATGTGTGGGTCGATACGTCTGCGATGAAGATCCAGGTGGAACTCGTGGACCAGGGCAGCGAGATCATGGCCGGCCCGGACGAGCGCTTCGGCTCGGACTACTCAGACCACAGGCGCGTGATGCAGGATCTGCTCGACGCGTTCCCCGACACGATCATTTGGGGCACGGACTCGCCGGCGTACTCGTACATTTGCAGCCGTGCGCAGGGAGACGGCGTAGTCGAGTTCCGGCTCAAGGGCACGTACGAGGACGAGGTGGCAGGACTGAACGCGCTGGGCGCAGACGCGCGGCTGAGGGCGTGTTCGACAAACACGCTGGCGTTCCTCTTTGGCGGAAGATAGGAGGACGCCCTGCACCCGCCATGCTCACGACTCCCCGTCGCCCTCGGCACCGCCCTTCACGTCGCGGTTCTTGAAGAAGTCGACGAAGGGATTGTTGAAGGGCTTGCTGCGGTCGCGTGTGGAGAAGTTCTTTGGGGCCTTGGCCTGCCGGCCTGAGCGCGGGGGCCGGCCGCGTCTGTCGTCCCGTCGCTCGCCTCGCTTCTCGCCCCGAGACGGCCTGGGGCCGCGAGGCTGGCTCGCCCGGCCTTCGTTTGGCTTGGGCTGGCCGGGCTCGGCGCTTGGCGTCCGTTCGCGCCTGCGGCCGCCGCCCTTGGGTTCCTGGCTGCTGCGCAAGCTCAGCGAGACGCGCCTGCGCTCCTCGTCAATCTCGAGCACGGTGACCATGACGCGCTGGTGCACCTTGATCACTTCCGCCGGGCGTTTCACATACCCGTCGGAGAGTTGGCTCACGTGAAGGAGGCCATCGTGGTGGACGCCGATGTCCACGAATGCGCCGAAGTCGGTCACGTTCGTCACGATCCCTGGCAGCTTCATGCCCGGCTTGAGGTCACTGATCTGGGTCACCCCCTCGGCGAAAGAGAACGGCTCGAACTTGCTGCGCGGGTCGCGGCCAGGCTTGGCCAATTCTTCCATGATGTCCGTTAGCGTAGGCAGCCCCACGCTATCGGTCACGTATTGGTCGATGTTGACTTGCTGCCGAAGGTCTTCCTTCTGCATCAGATCCGCGACGGTGCAACCGAGGTCGCGGGCCATCTGTTCGACGATGGCATAGCTCTCTGGGTGCACGGCCGACGCGTCGAGGGGGTTTTCGCCGTTGCGGATGCGCAGGAAGCCGCCGGCTTGCTCGAAGGTTTTGGGGCCCATGCCGGGCACTTCGAGCAAGGCCTGCCGCGCCGTGAATGCGCCGTGGGTGTCGCGGTGCTCGACAATGCTCCCAGCGAGCTTGGGGCCCAGCCCCGAGACATAGCTGAGCAGTTGCTTGCTCGCGGTGTTCGCCTCGACGCCAACACGGTTCACGCAACTCACGACCACGTCGTCGAGGCCCTGCTTGAGCAACTTCTGGTCCACGTCGTGCTGGTATTGGCCCACGCCGATGGACTTGGGGTCGATCTTCACGAGTTCCGCCAAGGGGTCCATAAGCCGGCGGCCGATGGACACGGCGCCGCGAACCGTGACGTCTTGGTCGGGGAACTCTTCCCGCGCAACCTTGGACGCGGAGTAGACCGAGGCGCCGCTTTCATTGACCATCTCGATGAGGAGTTCCCTGGCGAAATCGATGCTGCGGCAGAACGACAGCGCCTCGCGGCCGCCGGTGCCGTTGCCGATTGCGATGGCCTCGATGTGGTGTTGCTCGACAAGCGTCTTGAGCGTCGCGGCCGCGCCCTCCACGTCGTTCTTGGGTTCGAGGGGATAGATCACGGCGTTGTGCAGGAGCTTTCCCTGCTTGTCCATGCACACCACCTTGCAGCCGGTGCGAAGGCCTGGATCGACGGCGAGCACGGCCTTTTCGCCGAGCGGCGACGTCATGAGCAACTCGCGGAAGTTCTCGGCGAACACGCGCACCGCGTCTTGATCCGCGCGCTTCTTGGCTTCGAGGCGGATCTCGGTCTCCAGGGACAACGACATGAGGCGCTTGTACCCGTCGACCACGGCCTCGCGCACGTGCGCGGAGGCGGCGCCGTCTCCCTTGACGAAGCGCCGGGTGAGCATGCCCACGGCCTCGGTCTCATCGGGCTGTATGCTGAAGGTGAGCACGCCCTCCTCTGCCCCGCGGCGCACGGCCAAGATGCGGTGCGACGGCGCCTTGGCGATCGGCTCGCTCCAGTCGAAGTAGTCACGGAACTTGGAGCCTTTCTGCTCCTGGCCCGCGACCACCTTGCATTTCATCAGGGCCTTCTCGGCGAACAGTGTGCGCAGCTCCGCACGAGCCGCGGCGTCCTCATTAACCCACTCGGCGATGATGTCCCTTGCGCCGGCGAGAGCCTCCTCGGCTGATGCGACCTCCTTCTCTGCGTCGACAAACTTCGCCGCCTCCGCCACGGGGTCCGTGTCGCCTTGCTCGAAGATAAGCGCCGCGAGCGGTTCGAGGCCCCTCTCCTTGGCGATCGTCGCGCGTGTGCGGCGTTTGGGGCGATACGGGAGGTAGATGTCCTCCAGCACGGCCATGGTTTCAGCGGCCAAGACCTTCGCCTTGAGTTCGTCGGTGAGTTGCCCTTGCTCTTCGAGCGACTTGAGTATGGCCTCCCGGCGCTTGTCCAGCGCCCGCAATTGTTCGACCCGATCGCGGATGGCGATGATGGCGACTTCATCAAGGCCCCCTGTCGCTTCTTTGCGGTATCGTGCGATGAAGGGCACCGTGGCCGCGTCGTCGAGGAGAGCCACGGTGGCCTGGACTTGGTCGGCCCTGATGTTGAGTTCGCCGGCGATCTTTGCGGTATAGTCCACCGCGGGCGTCTGCGTGTCGGTCATGCGTTTAGCGTGTTCCTTTTGCGTGCTGCTCGATGGCGAGGCGGGAAAGAGCCAGATTATAGTGGCAGCAGCCGCGGTTGTCGAGCGTGACGCGCGCCTGACGAGCCCCGGGGGTTTGCCGACGCGGCGCGCGATTCCTATAATTGGATGCAGGTCGCAGCCGGGTCACGTGGCTCACAGCCGCTCGGCTCACCCTGTTCGGGCGCTCCTTCTCGCGCGGGATAATCATGCTCAGCAACACGAGACGCGGTCTTCGCTCTGGCCTTCTGGCTTTGATGTGGCTGTGCGCCGCGGCATGGGCCGCGGATGTATCCGGTCCGCGGAGCTACGCGGTGTTGCCGTTCCCCGTGCGGAATGCAGACCCGAGTTTGGCTGCGGAGTTTTCCCAGCGCCTGTCGGCCGACCTGGTGGCCGCGAGCAAAGCGCGGGTGATGGCGGTGGATGCTGTCGAGGCGAGGCTGGCGGCGCAAGGCGTGCCGCTCCAAAAGCGCGCGTCGAGCGACCTGGAGGAGTGCCTTCGCCGCGGCAAGGCGCTAGGCGTGGACGCGGTGGTGTGTGGCGGGATCTGGGGCCGCGAGGGGCGCCACGTGCTGACGTTGCGCGCGGTGGAGCTGAGCGACGGGCTCATTCATGCGGAGATCACGCTCATCGCCAAAACGCCGGCCGACTTGCTTGGCAAGACGGCGTTGATGGCGAAGGCCATCGTCACGAGGGAGCAGCCGACTTCGGATGAGGCGAGCGATGAGGACAACGCACAGTCTCCCGAGGATCTGCTGGCGAAAGCCAAGAAGTACCAAACCGATCGCGAATGGGGCAAGGCGCTCATGGCCTACCGCAAGGTGCGCCTCACTTCCCTCGCCGACGAAGACCTCGACCGGCGCATCGACGCGTGCTACGCACGTTTGGCGTTGGATGTGCGCTGCCGAAACAAGGACTTCGTGCGCACGGCGAAATCGCTGACCGACGCGACCGGCGAGCACCTGCTCACGTCGATCCTCAGGCGCGTGAAACAGTTCTACGTGACGCGCCAGAACGCGGCCCACGTGGCCCAGTTCATTGCCAAGCAGATCCGCATGCTGGCGGAGAGCGTGGACGCTCGGAAGCGTTACAAGGCGTTGGGCGACGCGAGCGAACGGGAGAAGCTGCTGGCCGCGGTCAACGAGTTCGAGCGGACCGGGTTCCCGCCGGACAAGTTGGAAGTGAAGACGCTGGTGGCCGCGTTCGAGGACCGATTGGTGGCTGGCCATGGGACGGACTTGCCGAACGGCGTGCTCCAGCTCGAGGCCATCCAGGGCGTGTTGGCGTCGTTGGACAAGTACTCGCTCTACCTGCCCATCGAGCGGCTTCAGGACTTGGAGATCCAGACTTCCGGCCACTTCTTCGGCATCGGCGCGGAGGTGGGCATGCGCGGGCGCCTGATGACGATTATCACTCCGCTGCTCAAGAGCCCGGCGCTCAAAGCGGGCCTGTTGCCTGGCGACCGCGTGGTGCTCATCGACGGCAAGTGGGGGCCGCCGGAGATCACGCTCGACCAGGCCGTTGCCCAACTGCGCGGCCCGTACGGCAAACCCGTGGAGATGCACGTGGTGACCGAGAGGGCGATGTTCCCTGTCAAGCACCGGGTGGTGCGCGGGGCGATTGCCGTGGCAAGTGTGCAGGATCCCAAGATACTGGACGGGCGCCGCGGCATTGGATACGTCAGGCTCCTGTCGTTTCGCCGCGATACGGCCAAGGACTTCGACGCCTCGATTCGGGCATTGCAATCGCAAGGCATGCGCGCGATGGTCATTGACCTGCGCGGCAATGGTGGCGGGCTGCTGGATGCCGCGGTGAAGGTGTCGGACCTGTTGGTTTCGGAAGGGACCATCGTATCGACCCGAGGGCGCATCCCTTCATCGACACGCAAGTATACCGCCTCAGCGTAAGGGCCATGGACGCATCGCCCGGTGGCGGTTTTGGTCGATGGCCACAGCGCGAGCGCGTCGGAGATCGTGGCGAGCGTCGTGCGCGATCACAAGCGCGGGCCGCTCGTGGGCACGCGCACGGTGGGCAAGGGGTCCGTGCAGGCCATGTTCCGGCTCAAGGGCCGTTTTGGGCTGAAGACCCTCGCCGGGACGAACCTGACCATCGCGCGCTACTACCCTCCGAGCGGCGTGAGCTTCGACGGCAAGGGGCTCGTGCCGAACATCGTGGTGGACCTGAAGCCGACAGCCCGGCGCAAGGTCGCGGCGCGCCGGTATCGCCGCTGGCTCCTGCACAACGTGCCGCACTTCCAGAGCCGGCTGTCGTACTGGCGCGAACAAGGCGAGGAACAAAAGGCCGCGTCCGATATCGAGATCGACACGCAATTGGCCATGGCCGTGGACGCGCTGGGCCGCGCGCTGGAGACGGGCCGTTGGCTGGCTGGGGAGGCGCGGCGAGTGCGATGAAGCGACACTGGAGAGGCTACATGCTGGCGGCCTGGGCGATCGTGGTCGCGGCGAACCACGGACTTGGGCTGCTTCACCGGCCGGACAACATGAGCCAGCTCCTGGCGCCTGTAGACAACGCGGCACGCGGCGCCGCGTCCATGACCGGCAAGGTGGTGCCCTTCTCGCTGCTCGCGTCCTGGCGCTACGATCCGAGCAAGAGCGAATCCCCGCCGCCGGCAGCCGTGGGCGACTTGCACGGGAAGACCGTGGTCCTTGAGGGCTTCATGCTGCCCTTTGAGCACACGCCGCTAGTGCGGAGGTTCTTCTTGACCGGCGCCCTCCCACGCGATGCCGAATCTTCGCTGCCGCCGAACGTCGTCGTTCACGTCAGATTCTAAGAGCCCGTGAAATGGTACCGCGGTCGGCGCGTGGTCGTGCAAGGGAAGTTGCTCCTTGACGCCAACCCGGACAAGGGTTTCTTGTACCAGCTCGATGGCGAGCGGATCGATCTGGCTGAGAAGCCAGAGCCTGACGACTGGCGCCCTCCGAAAACCACGGCAGGGGCACGCGTCGAGGCCTTCAACTTCGACTGGCTTAGGGGGCTCTCCTTGGCCAAGGGCAAGCGAAGGATCCCCGAGAAGCTTCTCAGGCTGGAGAATCGGGTCGTCGTTGTTCGGGGCCACGTGGCCGCGCAGGACGAGGGCCCGCCTCGGACTTTGCTGCTGACGCGGGAGCACGAGGGCAAGTGCGCGCACTCGGCGGATATTCGGAACGTGGACAAGAGCCTGCCCGTGCATCTGAGGCCCGGCGCGACGGCTCCTGAGAATCTGACGGGCACGGTGGTGCTGAGCGGCTGGTTTGTGCCCAACAAGGACACGGCCTCGTGGGACCGACACGAGCCCGTGGCGATAAAGCGCGCGATATTCGGCGATGTCAGAGGCGAGCCCCTTGGCCCCATTGTGCCTGTGTGGGCCGAGGCCGCAGCGGGCGTGCTAGCGTTGCTGGTGCTTGTGTGGCCCATATGGGCCCGGCGGCGGTGGAAGGCCGCATTCGCGGCTGGAGATATGTTCGCCCAAGAGGCGGCATTTGTGGAGATCGTGAGGTGGCTGCGCCGCGGTCCGCGCGTGGCGAAGGTCGGGGACTTGCTCGGCGCACCCGTCGTGAAAGTGCCCGCAGAAGCCGCGGGACTGGCTGGAGCGGATGAGGTCTGGCTGTACGCATTCGACCGGTCGAGCCAAGGCCCCTTCCTGGCGCCAATCGAAGAACCGCCACAGGCTGAGCAGTTGGGCGAAGCTGAACCTGGGATGTGCGGCGCCTTGATTGGCGTGCAACGTGGCCGGGTCGCGAGCGTGAGGGCTTGGGGAGTCGAATAGGCGAGTAACGGCTCGCGATCGACAACGGGTCGTCGATGCGCCATCGTCCGCGCGCTCGAACCATCACTTAACCGCTGACATCGCGGACGAGCACGAATTGCCGCGCAGTCGGCCCATTCTCTGGGCGCGGCTTCTGGCGCAACCAAGGGGATCGGAGGAATACCACGGATGGCGGCGCCGCCCCACGGATACAGAAGGTGAGAGGGCCGCATTCCGTTGCCCCACCGTAGTCTTCCGCAGCGGGCGGAAACACAGATAAGCATCGCGCGGCCGCTGGCCGCAATCCGCCGATCGGCGCACATGTTGCCAAAGGGATCGGAGAAGTCCCACGGATGTTAGCAGGACCCACGGATGCAGAGCATGATTGGCACAGATCATGGGGACAGCTTCGCCGCCTTTGGTGGCTCAGACCCCCACGCGGGTGGTGACCGCTAAGAGGCCAACATCACGCAACTTACGGATGCCGCCGCGTGGAAAGTGCAAAGAACCTCCGATGTCCTCGACGTTAGTAGCACAAATGCCCACAGATCACGCTGATCGGGCCTCGAGTTCCATCTGCGTGATCTGTGGGCATCTGCGGATATCTGTGGTTTCTCCCTCTGCCGAACACGCTGTTGCAGGAAGGGGGGAACTGGCGAGGCTGGGTTGCGGCCAACGGCCGCGCGAGGCAATCTGAACTACTAAACGTTGAAGATGCTGAAGTGTCTCTGCACTTTTCACATGGCGGCCGCGTAGGCTGCGTGATACCAGAATCTTAGCGAGCGCCGCCGCATGGGGGTCTGAGGCGCCGGGACAGCAATCCCAGCCCGCTGGTGCTGGGCGGACCTCGTTCGACATCCGTGGGGCCTGCTAACATCCGTGGAACCCCTCCGGGCTTTTGGGTTGCGGCCAGAGGCCAAGCTGGGGAATCTTGGGATCTCAAGTTTCCACGCCGACGGCCACCGTGGAATCGCTGGCTGTGGCGCGAATTGGGCAAAAAAAAGCGCGGCGCACGATGGGACCGTGCGCCGCGCTTCAGCAACCGTACAAGAAAGCGGGCTGTAGGCGGGGGCGACCTACAGCCCCGCGTACTCGAAGAAAGACAGGTCGAAACCTGTCTCGTGCAGGTGGGACGAGCACGCTTGGGGAGAAGTATAACTTACTGGGGAAACCCAAGTCAAGTCCTTTTTTTCGCTTTTTTCGATATTTTCTAAATGTATGATGGCCACGGCCTATCCGGGGTGCGCGGCATGTTCAAGCCTAACCACCGTCGAGTTCAATGGTTAAGTAAGATATAGGATACGCTTTTGGATGGAAAAGCGCGGAATGAAACAATGGCAAAGCCGCGCGGGTTGAAAGTTCCGCTTTGCTCACATGCAAGCCAGGACAGGCGACGCGCATGGGTGAACTCCTGCATGCAAGCGGGTTGACGACTGGACGCGCCGCTCAGCTTGGAAGTGCCCGTCCCAAAAGCGCCTTCGCGTTGCGCCAGGCAAGCCGCGCCTTCTCCTGCTTCGTTGCGTGCAGCACCTGCAACTTCACTACTGGCGGCTCGGGGCTCTTCATGGGCATGCCTGTGGCGAAGAGCAGACGGTCTGATCCCAAGTTGTCCATGAGCGTGCGTGTTTCGTCCTGCATGACGGCTGAGAGCCGTGAGATGCCGATCCAGTAGTTCGCCGGTAGGCCGTTGCTGGCCTGGCCCAACGTGCAAGACGTGTAGCCTGCGCCGTTGAGGAGGACAAACCGTGCGTTGGGAAACCGCTTCACCAAGCCGGCCGCATCAGCCTTGGAGACTTCGGGCACGCGGAAGAGCCAACTGCTTTGCCGCGTGTCGGTCACGCGCATAGGCACGCACAGCACGAGGCCCCGGCCGGTCGCGGCGTCCACGAGTTCGGCGCAGGCCGAATCGCGGAGGGTGTAGTTGTGGTAGTTGGGATAAAGCCGCAGGCCGGCCACCCCGAAGTCGTCAATGCAAGTCTTGAGATCGTGCTCCCAGTCGGCGTACGTGGGATTGATGACGCCGCACGGAACCAAGCGGTCGCGGTGGCGGCGCAATTGCTTGTGCAACTCCTCGTTGCCGGCATGTGCGTTTTTGTAGAAGATCGAGTTGAGGCTCGATACGAACGCCTTGTCAATGCCGTGCCGGTACATGAGCTTGACGAGGCCGGCCGCGGTGTTGTGGCGGAGCGGACGGAAAGGCCAGTGGCCGATGTAAGCGCTGAAGTCGACGATCATAGCTCAGCCTCGTTGCTCCAGGATACGCTGCATGTTCACCCCAAGGATCCTCTTCTTGGCGCGCTCTGGGATGGCCGCGCCGCGCAGCTTGCCGATGCCGGCGGTCATCGACATGTCGCATGCAAAGAGGAGGCGGTCTGCGCCAAGACAGCGGTATGCCATCTCGATCATGCCTTCGTCCACGACGCTGCCGCTTGTGTCCAAGTACACGGTCGGCTGGGAGCGTAGCGCCTTGATGGTCCATTCCCAATCCCCGCCGCCGCCGATGTGGCCGGCGATGAGCATCGCTTCTGGATAGCGCTTGCCAAGTTCAGCCATCATGCCGCCATCGGAGATACGCGGTTGGCCCTCGAGTGGGTAGTGGGCGTGGCCGCAGTGCACGAGGACTGGCACGCGCAACTCGATGGCCAGCTCCACCACCGGCCAGACTACCGGCTCGGTGCACTGGTACTCGTGGTAGAGTTTGATGCCGATGAACCCCCGGTCTTCGATGCAGCGGCGCACTTCGTCCAGCGCCTCGTCGCGATGCCCGGCATTCACGTAACAGTACCCGAGGATGCGGTTGGGGAAACGCTTCATCGCGGCCTGCGTGCGCCTGTTGCAATCCCTGAAGCCCTCGACCGTGGCAGGCCTGGGGCAGGTCAGTGCAGAGCAGCAGAGCTTGTCGATGCAGAGCCGGTCCGCCGCGTCAATGAGGAGCCAGTCGGCGTCCTTCTTGGCTGGTGCAGTGCCCTGGACGTGGGCGTGTGCGTCGATGATCGTGGGGGGGCGTGTCATGGTGCTTGCACCGTGTTGGCGATCCGTGAGGCGTGGTCAAGGCTGGGCATTGTATGCGCCAAGCACATGGTTTGCAATGCGTTGTGCTGGCATGGCGGCGCCGGGCCGTCAGCTTGACTCGCTTCTCAAGGCTCACTATAATGATTGGCAAGTCAGCCGTATGGCACTGTAAGCCGATACGAAACCTGGAGTGTGCTGGCTGCCGACCGGGGTTGCGCTTGGCGACGGGCTTGATCCTCACGAGGGTCGGCTGGCGGGCGTATCGGCCAGACATACCGCATGTCGTGTCGGCCGGGCTCCGTGCTGCTTCGCGGCGCGCACTCTAGCCCCCTGAGACTGGGGTAGGAAGAAGGTGATTCGATGGTACAGAACGCCAGCAATTCATGGCGGCGCCAACTCTCGGCGGTGAAAGAAACCCTTGTCGAGGCCGAGAAACGCAAAGCGTTGGAGCGCAAGCTTCAGATCCAACGGACTAAGGACGGCGTGGCTGAGAAGCTCGCCGAGGATACGCCTGCCGCGCTTGACGCGCGGTACCACGACATTGAGACGGGCTTCAAGGCGGGTGGCAAGGAACTATTCCCCGTGGAGGCGATGCAGCAGGCGGCCGCGTGGCTCGATGAGTTGGAGGAGAAGACCCACTACTACATCGACATCATGAAGGACAAGGAGTTCCACGACCTATTCCCCGACCCCTATCCGCAAGTCCTCAAGAAAATCGAGTCGGGGTGCCAAAAGCTGCGCGACCGATCTTCGAAGCAGGTGCAAGAGTGGTCGAACGTGAAGCTTGTAATGGACGCCACTCAATTCCGCAGGAAGCAGCCTGACGACGAGCCTACGCTGATCCACATCGCCAAGACCTTCCACAAGATCGCGCACGGCATGAGGTTGAATCTGCCGAGCAGCTTCTTCTCCCGCCAGAACGAAGGCCTGTGGGTGGTCACGTTCCAAGATGTCCCATACGCGTACGTGCTCGAGACCGAAGTTGAAGGCACGGTCACGATTGCCGTCGGCGAAGTCCTGGGGGCAAACTTCCTCAAACTCGTGCGGGGCTTCATGCACAAACTCGCAACCGAGGGGCCGCTAGGCAAGCTGGACACAATCAGCGTGAGGGTGTCCACCCGAGACGAGGTAAAGTTCTACACGAACCTCAACTTCATCCGCACAGCCACGCGAGGCCTGTCGGATTGGACGTACTCGCGGCAGGTCAAGTAGCCGCCAGCCAGGCGAGACGCCGCGGGTAGAACGCGAAACGGGCGAAGCGCTGGCCGCTTCGCCCGTTTCGCGTTCTGTCAGTGACATGAACCAAGGCCGCGACGCGGCCGGCTTCGCGCCACCAGAGGAAGGGGCGCGCCCCTTCGTGTCCTTCGCGGGTGAAGGTCCGAGCTACACCTGGCTGGCCAGACCCGCAGAGCCGAATTTGCCCACGAGGAACTCCACGTGCGAGGCGATACGCTCCTTCACCAGTACCATGACTTCTTCCAGATCCGTGCCGGCCGGATCCTCGCGCAGCAGTTCCTTCTCGACCTTGCCTAGGTACTCACGCGGGTCGATCACGGCCGCGTTCGCGTCCAGATCTGCCTTGATGGTCTTGAGCACGTCGGACTTGTCCGCGATGCCGGGGTTGTCCGCATAGTACTTGCGGAACGTGGCGGTGATGCCGAGGCGCAGGTCGGTGTCGATGTTGACCTTGCGGATGCCGAACGCGATGGCTTCGAGGATCTTCTCCATGGGCACGCCGTGCGCATCCTTGATCGCGCCTCCGAAGCTGTTGATCTCCTGCACCAAATCTTGCGGCACGGTCGAGGAGCCGTGGCCCACGAGAAAGTGCTCGTCGTTGAGCCTGTTGGCGACCATGCCATCGTAGCTCATCTTCACGATGTCGGTGTTGACCTGCCCGATGTTGGCGCCCTTGTTGGGGCCGTGGCTCGTGCCGTAGGCGACGGCCAGGGCATCCGCGCCGCTCATACTGAAGAAATTGGGCACCAATGTGGCGTCGGCGTACGTCGTGATCTCGTGCTGCACGTCTTCTTCCACGCCGGCGAGCTTGCCGAATTCGCCCTCGACTGTTACGCCCAGGCTATGCGCATACTCGACGATCACGCGGGTCGTCGAGACATTCTCGACGTAGTCATACTTCGACGCGTCGATCATGACGCTGCTGAAGCCGCTGCTCGCGCAGTTGATTGCGGAAGGAATGTCGCCGTGGTCGAGGTGGAGACACACGGGCAGCGCATGGCCCGTGTTGGCGATCGCCTTGTTGAGCATGTAGGCGATCTTGTCGGCGCCGCCTTGGAACTTGCACGCGCCCTTGCTGGCCTGGATGATGCCCGGCGCATCCGCGCGGCGAAGGCCTTCGAGGATGCCCTAGGCCTGCGTGTAGAAGTTGACGTTGAACGCGCCGATCGCAGCCGGCTTGCCAGCCTGGCATGACTTTTCAGCCGCGGCCAACAGCGGAACGATGGGCACAAGCTTGTTCTGGCTCATGGGGTTGCTCCCTTGGAACTTGGGGAAACGAGATAAAATGCCATGATGGCCAAGCAAAATAGCAGATCGCCACTGACCGGTCAAACGCGAACGTGCGCGAGATTGCGCATGTGTTCCGCCCCCACTGGGCCCGTCGCTGTGCCTTGAAGCAGAGGGCACGAGCCGCGACTCCACCCGCAAAGCGTGCCATCGCGCCGATCTCGCGCGCGCCCGTCAAGCGCGAACATTGACTGCCGCGACGGCCCGCACTATAATCCGCCGTTTCTCCTTGCACGCCAAACCACGAAGGCAGACGCTTGAGCGAGACGGCCCCCGAAGCTCCCCCCGACGCGGACGACCTTGATGCACGGCGCCGAACGGGCCTCCTCGGCATCCTCGGGCTTGGGCACGTGTGCAGCGATTTCTACGCCACGATGCTCAATCCCATTCTGCCCGAACTGGGCAGGCTGTTCGGCCTGTCGATCGCGCAGACTCAACTCATGCCGATGTTGGGCGGGATCTTCGGGTCCATGGCGCAGCCGTTCGTGGGAGCCTTTGGCGACCACATCGGGCGCAAGCGGCTCGTGATCGCGGGCACGGCCATGGCCGCGGTATTCACGTGCGCGATCGGATACGCCAGTGGCCTGTTGGGCCTCCTAGCGCTGCTGATCTGCGGTGCGCTGGGCGTGGCTTTCTTCCACCCCAACTCTGCCTCTCTGGTCACCCTGTTCTCGCTCCGCCGAGGCCTGAGTTTCGCCGTGTTCCTGGTGGGCGGGTCCGTGGGCCTCGCGCTCGCGCCCATCGTCGTCACCGCGGTCGTCAGCGACTCGTCCGTGCTCATCCCCGATGACATACCCGACTGGGCTGCGTCGCGCGCGGCCCTGGCTCGGGATAGGGCCAAGGGCGAAGAGACGCCTGGCGGCAGGCTCTGGGCACGGATGTCGCCGCAGGCGAGGCAAGCCGTCTTCGGCGATGGCGAGGTCGAGGCCGATGCGGCCGTGTCAGGGCTAAACGAGGCCTTGGCGCAGCCCGATCTGTTCCGTGAGGCGACCTTCGGCAGTTCGAAGATGCCGAGGGAGGCCCGCGAGTTTCTGCAACGCGACCGGTCCAAGCTCTCCCGGCGACAGGTCCGCACCTGCAACCGAATGCTGCTTGAGGCGGCCTATCCCAACGCCGTACGCAGCAGCGTCGCGCGCGTCCAGTCGGATCTGAAGCATCTGGTTTGGCTGAGTTTGCCCGGCATTGCCTTAGCGGTCCTTCTTGCGCTCATCTTGCCCAGCGGCGAGAAAGGCGTGCCTGCCTCTCGCTCCACAGCCAACTTGGGCGAGTTGTTCGGTCCTGGCTGCGGCATGCTCTGGCTGCTCTTTGTCATTGTCACGCTGCGGTCAACGGTCTTCACCGCCTTCTCGTCGTTCATGGGATATCTGTCCGAGCAGAACGGCTGGTCCATGGGCCAGCGCGGGCGAGCACTAGCGCTCTTCATGGCGTCCACGGCCGTGGGCGGCATTCTAGGCGGCTGGCTTTCGGACGGCATGGACCGCAGAACGCTGCTCGCGGCCTCGTGCCTCCTGGCCGCGCCCTTGCTTGCCGCATTTGCGGTGACACCGAGCTACCCTGCTGCGCTGGCGCTGCTCGTGCCCGCCGGAGTCGTCGTCAGCCTCGCCACACCCATCGTCATCGTGTGCGCCCAGGAGTTTTGCCCGTCGAACCAAAGCACAGCATCCGGCATGATGATGGGCCTGGCATGGGGATTGGCGACCATGTGCCTCCCGCTGCTCGGCAAAGTCGCCGAGATCGAAGCGGTCAAGACCAGCGGCGTCTTGGCCGCCACAAGTGCGCTCGCAGGCGTCGCTGGCCTGCTGAGTTTCTTCCTGCCCCGTCTGCCACCGCACGGCACGGGTGAGGCACAGCGCGCATAGCATCTTAGCGCGAATCCCGCGACAATCCGCCGCACGGTGGATCCAAGCGCCATCGTGCTCGTGCTCGTCCTCGTCGTCGTCCTCGGATCATCACGCCAGCCCGGGGCTCGGCCCTGCTCTTTACCCACATCTCCAAACTCTTGCAAGGTCGCTCTCGTGCGGCCTCCCGGACCCCAAGGGGGTCCCGTATGATAGCCCAGGGTTGCGGCCGCAGGCCGCTACCCTGGGAACAAGGCGCCCAAACCCACCA